>JAGAAU010000226.1 GCA_017615135.1 Bacteroidales bacterium
CAGACGACTGCCGGTTGAAGGTCTTTAATGGTCATATTTTGAATGTTTATTTGATGTTTAAAACTACACTTACAAATATAATAATCTGATTTGTATTTTTCAACTGCAATAAATATCTTTGTATCTGTGCATTTATAACCAATACGTTATATGAAGAAAAAATTACTCTTCCTTGCGCTCAGCGCACTTCTGATTGTCTCCTGCGGAACCACTAAAAAAACGGCTTCCAATGCAGAGCTGTTCAAATATGACCTTGAATACGTGAAAACCGGCGGACACGACATGTCCATCGTCAAGGTCTGGAGCTATGGTCAGACTGCCAAACAGGCCGAAGAAAAATGCCGTGCCGATGCGGTTCACGGAGTTCTCTTCAAGGGCTACAGCGGACAGGGTATCAGCAAACCCGCCATGGTAAAGGGAATCAACGGCTATGAGGAAAACAAAGAGTTCTTCGACAAGTTCTTCAACAGCGGCGATTACCTCCGCTATGTTTCGGCCGTAGTGGACGGTTCTACGGAAACCAGGAAGGTCCAGGGAGGAGGTTATAAGGTATCCTCAGAAATTTCAGTGAACGTAAGGATGCTCCGCAAGCATCTGGAGGAAGCCGGAATAATAAAGAGACTCGGATACGGATTCTAAAATTTTATATGGCATGAAAAAGTTTATTGCTTTAATTCTGCTGGTCGTTCCGCTTATCTGCAGTGCGCAGGAGCGCAAGACCCTTTTCCTGAACAACGGAAACAAAGTGAGCGGAGAGATTGTGAGCGAAAGCCCCACCGCAGTTGTAATCAAGACCGACAGCGGAGACGTCCGTTCCTACAGCCGGATTGAAATCCGCAAGATTGCCAACAGCCCGGACGAGGTCATCCCCGCAGTGAAGGACCAAAGCGCTTATGTGGATTACAGCGACAAGGAAACCGGATTCTGGGCGGCGGCCGAAGTGGGTGCCGGCGTAGCATTCGATGTAGTGCCGGGATACGGAGCACCAGCCCGCTTCCCCATCGAGATAGACTTGAGCGCAGGTTACCGCTTCAACCCCTATATCCAGGTCGGTGGCGGCGTGGGTGTCGTGCCGATGATTGGAGGTGCGAGGCATTATTATCCTTTCCCGAATCTGGATGGCGAGTATGTTCAGAAGAGCCCTGTATATGTACCCATCTTCCTCTGCGCCCGCGGCGTCATGATCAACCCCAGGTCCCGCAGCCTCGTTCCCTACTGGTCTTTCAACGGAGGTTATGCCATTAACGGCGGAGCCTATCTCTCCCCTACCGTAGGTTTGAGAATCGGCTCTCTCGAGAGGCATCATTTCCTCGTGGGTCTGTCATACGTAGGGCTGGTCGGCACAGACCTCATCAGTCCTATCGATGAAATTTTCTCTACCAGCACCCATGCATTCATGCTCAAAGTGGGTTATCAGTTCTAAATCAACGTTATTCAGAATATGAAAAAGTTATTTTCAGTATTGGCGCTGGCGCTGCTCTTTGTAACCGGCGGCATCGCAGCGGGCCAGGGCTTCTCCGCCCCGTCCCTCGAATACATGGGAACCCAGATGGACGGCTCCATCACGGTGAGGGTTACCGCATCCGGTCGCAATTACAAGGATGCGATAGACCAGGCCCGCAAGTTTGCCCTCAAGCAGACGCTGTTCAGGGGCATCCGCACCGGAGACCCCCTGCTTTCAAAACCCCTCGTAACGGAAGTCAACGCAGAGGAGAAGTATCAGACCTTCTTCAACGCCTTCTTCGCAGACACTGGAGTTTTCAGCAACTTCGTAAGTTCTGAAGACAAGAGACTCGGTTCCAACGAGCGCGTAGGTGGAAAGATTCAGGTGAAAGTGGTTTCCACCATCAGGGTGCTTCGCCCTCAACTGAAGCAATATCTGCTTGATAACGAAATACTTAAACCATAAAGCCATGAGAAAGACATTTTTGATTCTTCTCGCATCCGCATTATGCGTACTGGCGGCCGCCCAGGCAAAGAGGCCTACCATCATGGTGGTCCCCAGCGACCTCTGGTGCTCCCAGAACGGATTTATGAGCGTAGACAACTCCATGGGAGAAGCCATCCCCGTACCCAACTACCGTCTCGCGCTTATGACCAACGCGGAACTGCTTCCCGTAATTTCACAGATTAACGGTCTTATGGCCGACAGGGGCTTCCCCCTGAAGAACCTTGAGAGCGAAATCAAGGCGCTCAACACCTCTTCAGCCGAGAACGCCGCCATCACTTCCAAGGACGGAGCCGGCGTAAAGACCAATATGCTGGACGAACTGAGGCAAAGGGCCAGGGCCGACATCATCATCCAGCTCACCTGGACGCTCTACGAAACCGGTCCCAAGAAAACCGTAACTTACACCCTCCAGGGCCTCGATTCCTACACAAACAAGGAAATAGCCACCTCCACCGGCACCAGCGAACCTTCCTTTACCGCCGAACTGCCCCTGCTTCTCCAGGAAGCGGTGAGCAGCCGCATGGAAGTTTTCTGCGACAGGCTGCAGGCTTACTTCGACGACCTTCTTGAGAACGGCCGCGAAATCTCCTTCAACGTACGCGTATTCGACAATCCCGACGGCTTCGACCTCGAGAAAGAATACGACGGCAAGGAGCTCCGGGAAATCATCGAAGACTGGATGAACGAGAATACCGTCAACCACAGCTACAACCTTGTAGACGACAGCGAAGTGTTTATGAACTTCGAGTCTGTGCGCATTCCCCTTTACGACGAGAGGGGCCGCGCAATGGCAGCCGGCAACTTTGCCAGGAATCTCGAAAAGTATTTGAAGGCGGAACCCTTCAACATCCCCATCAAGCGTGACAACGCCGGCCTGGGTAAGGCATCTTTGTATTTGTTCAAATAAGACATTGCCATGAAAAAGATACTCAGCATAATAACAGGAGCAGGCCTCCTCATTCAGGGATTTGCCGCTTTCGCTCAGGGCAGCCAGCCTACCCCCATCCCCATGGCGGTATCCATCAACGAAGCTTCCTCCAACATCCCCGCGGCCTCCAGAAACTATCTTGAGACCAAGTTGAACTCGCTGGTCACCAACGGAGGAATGGGCAGCACCGCAGACTTCAGCCAGTTCTACCTTACCTGTTCTTACAACCTGGTAGAAAAGCACGTGGTAAGCGGAGCCCCCACCAAGTACTTCCAGACCATAGAGATGACTTTCTCTGTAGTGGACGCCCTGGCTTCCAAGATTTTCTCCTCCACTTCCATCGAGGTAAAGGGAATAGGCAACAGCGAAGAACAGGCCAACACCAACAGTATCAGGCAGTTCTCTCCCAGCAACAAGAGCCTTACCGCCTTCATCAGCGAATCTGGGAAGAAGATTGTAGCCTACTACGACTCGCAGTATAAGAACATTATCTCCCGCGCCCAGTCTCTGGCCAAGGTTAAATCTTACGACGAGGCCCTGTTCCAGCTCTCTCTGGTACCGGAGGCTTGTTCAGGTTATCAGGAAGTGGTAGAGGCCGCCAACGGCATCTATCAGAAATACCTCGACAACGAGGCCCAGCAGAACCTGGCCAAGGCCACCGCCATATGGAATGCCGGCCAGAATGCCGAAGCCGCCGCTGCAGCGGGTGAATACCTCGCCCTCATCAATCCCGACGCATCCTGCTATCCTCAGGCTGTAGAGCTTAACGACGAGATTAAGAAGAGAATCAAGAGGGATATAGACTACTTCAGGCGCATCAACGAGGAAGACCGCCAGATGGCGCACCAGGAGCGCATGTCTCAGATTGCCGCATGGAAGGCTGTAGGAGTCGCATACGGCAACAACCAGAAAACCCAATATTATTACAGGTCCATCTATTAATAACCACGACCTATGAAAAAACTGTTCATTACATTAACGGTCGTGCTGGTGGCCTGCTTCGTAGCATCCGCACAGAAAGACACTACGGCTCTGGCAAAATACCGCAGGTCCTCGCTGTACACCGTCCTTATAAAGCATTCATCCTATCCTTATGCCGCCGAAATCCTTACGGCCTTCAAGGAAATGCCCATACCGGACAAATTCAACGACCATAATCTCTGGATCCGCGAATTCGAGTCCAACGCCTCAAAAATGAAGCAGCACGGCAAGACCAAGGACAACCTCAACATCCAGGACGCAGACCAGTTCATAGCAGATAACGGTATCGCTAAAGCCCTGGTAGCCAAATGGTTCAATCGAGACCCCTCCACCGGAGGATTTGACATCAACCTTATTCAGGAAAGGGGCTTCTACGACGCATCCCAGTTGGATATCGCTTCCGCAAAGGAAAGCGCCAGAGGAACCGCGGCACTCGGAGATGCCGGCGAGGAACTTATCGGAAAGACTTTCGTGATGGTGAACGACATCACCTTCGTAGACAAAGGTGAAACCTCCGCCAAGGTTGCTACCGGAATCACCATTGCCGGAAGACTTGCCGGCGCCCTCCTCGGCAGCAGCGCCATCTCTTCTGCCGGGAACCTTGCAGCGGCAGCCACCAATGAAATAGACGGTTTTACCGTAAACATCACCTCCTACCTCTACAGACTTATCTGGGACGATGTTTCCGCCGCCACTTTCTACAGCAGCTACTGGTTCCCCGCCAATACCACCGATCCTACCAGAAGGGCCGCTTTCAACAACAGCGACATCTTCCGCGTAGAATATGTGGGCAGCACCTCCACCTCTGCCTCCAACGTCAGCTCGAAGAGCTTCGCCAAGCAGACAAAGGGCCAGCAGATGCTGAAGGTCTGCACGCGAGCTATCGATAAATCCATCGTACAGTTGCAGAGGGCTTATGACGAGTTCAAGGTGAACGTTCCCTTATACAAGATTGCCGAAGACGGTTCCACCGTTGACGTGCAGATCGGGCTGAAGGAAGGAGTTAACGAAAAATCCCGTTACGAGGTTCTCATGCCGGTTGAGCTCGCCACCGGAGGAATGAAATACGAAAGGGTTGGTATGATCCAGCCTGTAAAGGGCAAAATCTGGGACAACCGCTTCGGCGCCCTCGAAGAGGCTATCGCCCTCAAGCAATCCGGCGAGAAGTCCAAGGATAAAGATGCCGCCAACCTGGAGGCAGCTTCCCTTAACGCCACCACCTTCAAGGTACTTACCGGCGCCAATAAGATTGTCCCCGGATGTTTAGTGCGTGAGGTTACCATCAAACGGCAATGACGATAGAGAATGAAAACAGGCAGTTGCCGGTGCTGCTTCTCACCGGCTACCTCGGGAGTGGGAAAACTACCCTTTTGAACCGCATTCTTTCAAACCGTAAAGGAATACGTTTCGCCGTTATCGTCAATGACATTGGCGAAGTAAACATAGATGCCTCCCTGATTGAACAGGGGGGCATCGTCGGCGAAAAGGACGACTCCCTTGTCTCTCTCCAGAACGGGTGCATCTGCTGCACCCTTAAAATGGATCTTGTGTCCCAGCTGGCGGAACTCACCGCGATGCGCCGTTTCGATTATATTGTAATCGAGGCCAGCGGCATCTGCGAACCGGCTCCGATAGCCCAGACCATCAGCACCCTTCCTTCCTTCGGAATCAACTATATGAACGGCACGCTCCCCTATCTGGACTGCATAGTTACAGTAGTTGACGCCCTGAGGATGAGGGATGAATTCGGTGCCGGAGCCTCCCTGGAAAGGGAAGATATTGCAGACGACGACCTTGAACGGCTCATAATCGAACAGATTGAATTCTGCAATACCATACTGCTGAACAAGGCCGCGGAAATAAGCCCTGAAGAGCTGGGCAGGCTGCGTGCGATAGTAAGCAGCATAAATCCCGGAGCACGCATTCTGGAATGCAACTACGGAGACATCGACCTGGACGAGCTGCTCTATACCGGAAGTTTCGACTTCGATGCAGTGGCAACGTCAGCCGCATGGATTGCAGCTATTGAAGGAGAGGAGGAAGAGGACGGCGAAGAAGAGGGAGAAGCCCTGGAATACGGCATCCAGACCTTCGTATATTCCAATCGTAAACCCCTGGACCTGAACCGCTTCGACAACTTCGTTTTCAAGCACTGGCCGGCCGGTATAATCCGCGCAAAAGGCATGTGCTGGTTCTCTTCCGCCCCGGACAAGTGCTACCTCTTCGAACAGGCAGGAAAGCAGAAAACCGTACGCGACGCTGGTCTGTGGTACGCCACCATGAGCGAGTACGAGCTGGAACTCCAGATGGAGCGCGACGAAAAACTGCGCCGCGACTGGGATCCCGTTTACGGCGACAGGATGCAGAAAATAGTCTTTATAGGCAGGGATTTGAATAAAGCCGCCCTGGCTGAAATGCTGGACGGCTGTCTGGATGAATC
>JAGAAU010000227.1 GCA_017615135.1 Bacteroidales bacterium
AAGAAGCGCCTTGCCAGAGACTCCTCTGAAGGAATGTCCTTCACGGAATTCTCCTATCAGCTGCTGCAGGGGTACGACTTTCTCTATCTTTTCCAGCACCGTAACGTAATTCTGCAACTCGGCGGAGCGGACCAGTGGGGAAACATCACCACCGGCATAGAGCTGGTGCGCCGCACCCTCGGAAAGGAAGCCCACGGACTCACCTGCCCCCTCATTACCAAAGCCGACGGAGGGAAGTTCGGGAAGACCGAATAGGGCAACGTATGGCTGGATCCGGCACGCACAACTCCCTATCAGTTCTGGCTCAACGTGGGCGACGAAGACGCTGCAAAGTACATCAAGATATTCACGATGCTGGACCGGCAGACCATAGAAACCGCCATCGCACAGCATGCAGAATGTCCCGAGAGGCGCGAGCTGCAGAAACTCCTTGCAAAGGAAGTTACGGTGATGGTTCATGGGCAGGCCGCCTTTGAGAATGCTCTGAAAGCCACGGGTATACTCTTCGGCAAAGCCACTGCTGAAGACCTGCGTTCCCTGGACGAAAGAACCTTCATGGAAGTATTTTCAAAAGTTCCCTCCTATGAAATAGAGCGCAGCAAACTCCCCGAAGGCATACTGGACGTTCTCGCGGTGGAGACATCAGTATTCCCCTCCAAGGGCGAGGCCAGAAAAATGATTCAGGCGGGCGGATTCAGCCTCAACAAAGAGAAGATGACCGATATCAACCGCCAGCTTGGAGAAGCGGACATCATCGGGGGCAAATACGTACTTGTGCAGAAAGGCAAGAAAGACTATTCCCTCTTAATAATACGCTGACAAATGGACAAAGCCCCCACCACAAGACAACTTAAGGTAGGCAGGGAACTGCAGAAGGCGCTGGCGGAGATTATCCGCAGCAAGGGCATGGCCGCGTTCGGAGGGGCGATGGTAACGGTGAGTGAAGTTCGCATAAGCCCGGACCTTTCCATTGCCAAAGTGTATGTGAGCGTGTTCCCGTCCGACAAAGCCGCCACAGTGATGCCCCTGCTGGAAGAAAATTCCCGTGCCCTGCGCGGTGAACTCGGGCACATAGTGGCAAAACAGCTGAGAATAGTTCCCGAGCTGGATTTCTACCTCGACACCAGCCTGGACTATGCCGAACGCATAGACAGTCTGCTGAAACAGTGAACCTGCCCGTCTTCATAGCCAGCCGTTACCTGTTCGCCAGGAAATCGCACAATGTGATAAATATCATTTCCGCCATCAGCGTGGCCGGAATGGCGGTTGGCACGGCAGCACTTATACTGATACTCTCCGTTTACAACGGGTTCGACCGCATCATCCGTTCCAGCCTGTCAGACCTGGATCCGGATGTAAAGGTCTGTGCAGACAGCGGCAAATTTTTTATTCCATCCGAAGAACTGGCCGCCAAGCTCTGTTCAGACCCGCGCGTAGCCACCATCAGTTCGGTAATCGAAGACAATGTCTTTCTCAGTTATGGCGGAACGGAAGGGATTGCCCGCGCAAAGGGAGTGGATTCGGTATTCGAAGAGACTTCCCCCGTTGCGGAGCATTGCACTTCCGGAGAGTTCACTCTCCACCGCGGAGACCGCAGGATGGCCGCCGTAGGGGCGGGGCTCGCATATCGTCTGGGGTTGCGGCCGAATTTCCTCGCACCGATTGAAATGTATTTCCCGGAGCGGAACGGACAGATTTCCCCTTCAGACCCGGCTGCATCGCTCCGAAGGGTAGGCCTCTCCCCCTCCTGCATTTTCAGCATCACCGCCGACACGGATGCCGAGCTGATGATAGTGCCTCTGGAAGTAATGCAGGAACTGCTTGACATTAAAGACGATACTCCGGAAATCACCAGCCTTGAAATCAGGCTTAAGCCCGCCGGTCCGCGCGTAGTAAATTCCTTCATAAAAGACTACGACGGCACTGAAGGGCTGCGCTTCCTCGGGCGTTATGCCCAGCACGAAAGCCTCTATCGCATGATGCGCTTCGAGAAGGCAGCCATATTTATTATCCTGATGTTCGTAGTCATCATTATCGGTTTCAGCATCTTCGGCTCCCTGTCGATGCTGGTGATGGAAAAGAAGCAGGATATCGGCACCCTCAGGGCCATGGGAGCGTCCGACAAGCTTATCAGGCGCATTTTTGTACTGGAGGGTTGGATGGTGTCGCTGCTCGGCATGACGATAGGATTAATTATCGGTGTGGTTCTGGTCCTTATTCAGCAGCATTTCGGAATAGTGGGCCTACCCGGGAATTTCATGGTAAGCGCCTATCCTGTAGAACTCCTTTGGAGCGACATAGTGCTGGTGGCCGCCGGGGTTGCGGTTACCGGTTATATCATTGCTCTTCTTCCGGTTCGGAAAGATTGGCGTCCCCGACATAGCTGTCAGGCTCCGTATAAGGAGGTACGGTAATCTCCAGAAGGAGGGTGGGTTCCCTGGGTATCAGTTTGAATTTAGGGCATTCAGCCGGCACCAGCACGGCATCACGGCTCCTAAGCTGCTGAACGGCTTCTCCATCGTCTGCATTTTCCGCTTCTACATCCGCACGGCCATCTACGCAGAAATACGCCGTAAAAGACGCCGGCTCCCCTGCCGTAATCTGCAGCGGCGCCGCCAGATACAGAAGGGAAATCTTGAACTGCGGAAGCTCCAACAGCGTTCTGGCAAAGCCGTCACCTGCAGATCCGCTGTTCCCTGGCTGCCCGGGGGCATCTCCAGCAAACCTTTTATAATCAATAAAATCCAGAGCATCGGAAAGCCCTACGGAGGAGTCGAATTCTTCCTCACCAAGTGCCTGCCCCCAGTTCCACACGCAGAAATCCAGCCCGGAGCACTGTGACACTTCCGCTATGAGCAGTCCGCCTGAAGCCCCGTGAACAACGCCCGGAGCAATACGCACGCACTGTCCGGCATAAGGGGCAACGGTATTCATAAGTTCCTCTACGCTCCCCTCTTCACAGGCCGAGAGCAGCTTGGACGCATCCGTATCCTCCCGGAATCCAAGGTAGAGACGGGCATTCTTTTCCGCCTTTATTATGTACCAGAACTTCTCCTTCCCCAGAGAATCGTAGCGCTGGGCGGAAATTTCATCGTCCGGATGCACCCGGAGCGGCATTTTCCCCTTGACTTCCAGCATTTTTATCTGCAGCGGGAACTGACGGCCGTAGCGGGAGAAAACCTCGTCGCCCACCACCCGGTCCATATAGATATCCATCACCTCACTAAGGTTGGAGGCCCCGAGCCAGCCGCTGCGCAGCAGTGAATCCCTGTATCCTAGATCTGCCAGCAGGAATTCTTCAGCTCCCCAGACATACTCGTCCCTGATAGGGAGAAAACGGAAAGGATATA
>JAGAAU010000228.1 GCA_017615135.1 Bacteroidales bacterium
CCTCTCGCAGTCCATCCTGTGTTTGGAAAGGTCTTCCACATCCACGGTGCGGAAGTGCCCGATACCCATGTGCACGGTTATGAAAGTTTTGTCTATATCTTTCAGTATCATGCGGTTGAGTAGTTCGCGGCTGAAGTGCAGGCCGGCTGCGGGAGCGGAAACTGCGCCTTCGGCCGATGCGAATACGGTCTGGAACTCCTCTGCGTCTTTCTCTTCGGGCTCCGGTTTTACCCACTGGGGAACTGGTGTCTTGCCCAGCGCATAAAGGGCCGCCTTGAACTCCTCGTAAGGGCCGTCGTACAGGAAACGCAGGGTGCGGCCGCGGGAGGTGGTGTTGTCGATCACTTCCGCAACCATGCTCTCGTCTTCTCCGAAGTAGAGTTTGTTGCCTATCCTGATTTTTCTTGCGGGTTCTACTATGACGTCCCAGAGCCGCTGCTCGCGGTTGAGTTCGCGCAGAAGGAAGACCATGATGTCTGCGCCGGTCTTTTCCTTGTTGCCGGAAAGCATGGCGGGAAACACTTTGGTGTCGTTGAAGACAAAGCGGTCTCCCTTGCCGAAATATTCAACTATATCCTTGAAAATGCGGTGCTCTATCTCTCCGGTCTTTTTGTGAAGGACCAGGAGTTTGCACTCATCTCTCCATTGCACTTTGCCGTCCGGGCGAATGGGCATAAGCTCCGTAGCTATCCTTTCCTGCGGGAGCTCGAAATCGAATTGAGAAAGTTTCATACTTAGACTATACGGACAACTTACCCAAAAAGTTTCAAGTCAGCGGCTTTACTATGCAGCTTCCTTGAAAACTTCGACGATTGAGGGGTAGGTGTTGTTCAGAAATGCGGGCAGGCTGGACTTTGCAACCCAGGCCGCCTTGGCTATGTCTTCCTCCCTCTGGGGAGTGAGATCGTAAGGGTCTGTGTACAGCATGTTGTACCACCAGGTGTGCTTCAGGTGCCATATCCCGCCGCGCAGGTAGCAGTGGTCCGTGACGCAGATCAGGCTGCCCAGTTCCAGCTGGTCTACCCCGGTCTCTTCCTGAACTTCCCTCAGGGCCGTTACGCTGATGTCCTCGCCTTCTTCCTGATGCCCCTTTGGGAGGTCCCACAGCCCGCTGCGCTTAATGAGCAGGTAGTCTCCGCGGCGGTTGCTCACCAGCCCTCCGGCGGCGTTCACTTCCTTGAATTCCGCGCAGAACCTCTTATACATCCATTCGGTGTTTTTGGAGGGTATGTATATGCGGCTGAGCGATGCGGACGCCTCGAACATGGTAACCAGGGTGTGTATATCCAGCCGGTCTCCGATATGGAATTCTATGGCGTTGGGGTCTGCAAGCGCTTCTTCAGTGTCGTCGCATATTATGATGCAGCGTTTCTCAAAGAAAATTTTGTACATATTTTTATATCTTTGCGGGACAGGACGCAAATTTATAAAAAATTATGACAGAATACAGCAGCAAGCACGGTACGGTATCCAGGCCAAGGGAACAGCTTTATATGGCCTTCACCGATATGCGCTTTTTTCGCGATATGCTTCCCGAAGACAAGAAATCCTATCTCGAGGCCGATTACGATACTCTGCGGGTAACCGTTCAGGGATTCACCATAGAGGTAAAGGTGGTGGGCCGCGAGCCCTATTCCCGGATAGAACTTGCCAACGGAGCCGGCGCCCCCTTCGCGTTCAATATAATCCTGCACTTCAATGAGGGCCCCGATGCCTCCAAGACAGATTTCCAGATAGTGGTGGAGGCAGACCTGAACTTCGTGATGAAGACCATGCTGGGCCCAAAGATCAAGGAAGGGCTGGATAAGATAGTAGACGGTCTGGTAGACGTATCCGAGGGGCGTGTGCCCGAGGGAATGCCTGCCGATGTCCGCTGGCCCGAGGCATGACGGAGCTTCCGGTATCGGTGCGGCTGAATCCCTTCAAGGGGTGCGACGGGCCGGAAGGGGCGGCTGTGCCCTGGAGTCCGTATGGCCGTACGTTGCCGTCCAGGCCGGTTTTTACCCTGGATCCGCTGTTTCACGCAGGTTGTTATTATGTTCAGGATGCTTCCGCGATGTATGTCGGACACCTGTTCAGAAAGTTGATTCAGCGCTTCGACGCTCCGGTGCGGGTGCTGGACCTTTGTGCCGCCCCGGGGGGCAAGACCACCGATGCGGCAGTGAGCCTTCGCGAGCGTTTCGGGCACGAATTCCTGCTGGTTGCCAATGAGTTGCAAAGAAAACGTGCCTCTGTCCTGGCAGATAATGTGGCAATATGGGGAGACCCTGCGGTAAGGGTGTCGAGCGCCGATCCGGCCGCCTTCGCTCCGCTCAAGGGCTTCTTTGACATAATAATTGCGGATGTGCCCTGCAGCGGCGAGGGAATGTTCCGCAAAGACCCGAGGGCGGAGAAAGAGTGGAGCCCGGAACTGGTGAAGCTCTGTGCCGCAAGGCAGAAACGGATACTGGCCGATGTGTGGCCGGCGCTCAGGCCCGGGGGAGTGTTGCTGTACTCCACCTGTACCTACTCCCGCGAGGAGAACGACGACAACCTGGAATGGGCTGCAAGAACCCTCGGAGGGGAGATTATCCCGCCTGAAGACGAGTTTGGCCTAAGGCGCACGGATTTCGGACACCTGCTTAAGGCCGGAGAGGTTCAGGGAGAGGGCCAGTGGGCCGGTGCCCTGGTGAAGAATGGGGTTGCTGCCAGCCACGCTGCGGGCGAAGTAAAGATTCCCGGTCAGATGACCAGGCTGAGCAGGGGCGAGCAGAAGGGTAAGGATTTCATCCCTAATCCGGACTACGTGCTGAGCTACGACTACCAGGGGGAGTATCCTTCCGTGGAACTCGCTTTGAGGGATGCCCTGCGCTTCCTGCACAGGGATTCGTTCCCGCTTGAAGCTGCCGCCAAGGGCTACAACGTGGTATGCTACAAAGGGCATCCGCTTGGAATAGTGAAAAATCTGGGAAGCCGTTGCAATAACCTGCATCCGCTTTCCCGCAGAATATTGATGAACATACCGGCAGAGTTATGAAACACAGAATCATACTTACCATAGCTTTAATTTTTCTCGGCGGCACTCTGGCGTACGCCCAGCTTACAAGTGAAGAGTATAGGGAAAAATACCAGCTGCAGATACGCAATGCAGGCTTTGCCGGAATTGGCGTAGAGACTATTCTGGACAGGTGGGGGAGGCTTTATCCAGACGATTGCGACATGCTCGAGGGCAGGTTTTTCTTCTGGCTCACAAAGGCCCGCACCACGGAGGTGAAGCCCATGGCCCGCAGGACCTATATGGGTAAGAAGCCGGTGGTTACCCTTAAGGATTCCCTGGGGGCGAATGTGAACTACTTCGAGGTGGAAAGCTACGACGATTCTCTGTTCAGCCTGGCCATCAAGCCGTTGAATAAGGCTATATCCCTGAAAGAAAACGAGTTCCATTACAGGGCCTCGCTGATTAACGCCCAAATGGCCCGCGAGGGGGAGAATCCCTTGATTTCAGTTGAGGAACTGGAGTCCCTCATTGCATACGATTATGCAGGAAAACCGTCGTGGAGCTATAATGGCGAGCCGGTTAACGCCGATTTCTTCCCCGGAGTGGTACAGGAGTACTGCAGGCTTTATTTTGAGATAGGCTCGCCCGCTTCCTACGAAGCCATGCGCCGGATATCGGAAAAGATGCTAAAGTTGTATCCTTCCCGGGTGGAATTTCTGACTAATATGGGCTCGTACTGGAAGGTTGCCAAAAATAATCCCAAAAAGGCCTTGGACTGCTACCAGAAGGCCTTGAAGAAGGATACTGACAACTATGTGGCCGTTAAAAACTGCTATCTGCTCGCAAAGGCCTCGGGCAAAAAGAAAGATCAGATAAAGTATCTTGAAATGCTGGCTAAAGTGAGCCCTTCGGAATCTGAGAAAATCTCTGCAGCCGCGCTCCTGGATGGTTTGAAATCTGCAAAATGAAAACCGCAGCTCCCCGTTTC
>JAGAAU010000229.1 GCA_017615135.1 Bacteroidales bacterium
ACTTCCTGCTCCGCTGTAAGCCGGAATCCGGCAGGAATATCGTAGTTTTCAAGATTGTCCAGTGCTTTCATTGTGGACTACAAAGTTACTGATTTCTTGCGGATTCATCGTCAAGAATGTTCAGTTCTTTATCCACATGGTACTGGAGTGGCCTGTAGGCTATATTGATAGTCGATGGCTATAGAATGATCCATTCACCGCCCTTATCTCCTCCTTTGCGCTGGATTCTTCCACCCTCACGAAGTTTCCGGACGGCTTTATAGATGGTATTCTCATTCAGGCCGCATTCTGCAGCGAGTTCAGCAGTAGTAATTCGAGGGTTGGCAGTATTTTTCCAGAGGGTTGTGGTAAAGAAGCCCTCGGTCTTGTATTCGGCTGGCGGGAACCCATGTTCGGAAAGAATGCGGGCAATGCGCGGGATACCGGTACCCACACTCTCGACGAGGTGCATCCGGGTGAATATGCTGAAGATAAGCGGGTTCCTGGAACGGCTGCGATGACCGAAGTCTGCGGCCACATAGGGCAGCAGGCCGCCAGGATTTGAAATTTCAAGGCGATCGTCGTAGAGTTGAACTATGATTTTCGCACCGCTGTCGAAGTAGTCGCGATGACAGATGGCGTTGGTGAGGGCTTCTTTGATGGCATCGAGGGGCAACTCCCAGATCTCCTGGCGTGGGTCAGAGTCGTGCATGACGTATTCCACGGCGAGGTATTGCTTGATCCAGGCGGCGGCAGTCCCGGATGCGGCGACCATAAGTATCCCACCGGTTTCGCCAAGTACCTCAGAGTCGTCGTCAAGAAACAATTCCTAACGATATTCTTCTGCGCTCCAGGTCGGTAGAGAGAACTTTAACCTTTATTTTCTGATGAAGGGCCAGACGGCGCCCTCCCAGCTGGCTGACATGAATCAGCCCGTTTTCATGAAGACCTATATCTACGAATGCGCCGAAGGCTGTAATGTTTGTCACTATCCCGGGCAGTTCCATACCTCCTACGAGGTCTTCAAGGTCGTTCACGCCCTCCATGAAAGAGAATTCCGACGCCTGTTCGCGCGGGTCCAGACCGGGTTTTGCCAATTCGCGCAGGATATCGGTAACCGTGGGCAGACCAACCTCTCCCCCAACATAAGCAGCAGGGTCTATCTTCGCGCATAATTCAGCGTTACCTACAAGGGAAGAAAGCTCCACCCCAAGGTCTGCAGCCATTTTGCGCACTATACCGTAAGATTCGGGATGAACGGCAGAATTGTCCAGAGGATTGCTGCCGCCCTTGATGCGCAAAAATCCGGCACACTGCTCGAAGGTCTTGTCTCCGAGACGGGGCACTTCTCTCAGAGCCTCCCGGGATGCGAACGCCCCGTGCTCCTCCCTCCACGCAACTATCTTGGCGGCAAGAGACGGCCCGATTCCGGCAACATACGCCATCAGATACGGGCTCGCCGTATTCAGGTTCACTCCAACCTTATTCACACAGTATTCAACGGTATTGTCGAGTTTTTCCTTCAGCAGATTCTGGTCTACATCATGCTGATACTGACCGACTCCCAGGGATTTAGGATCTATCTTCACGAGTTCGGCAAGGGGATCCATCAGCCTGCGGCCGATAGAGACAGCTCCGCGTACGGTCACATCCTCGTTCGGGAATTCCTCGCGCCCAACCGGAGAAGCCGAATAAACGGAGGCCCCGTCCTCACTTACGGTCCATACACGGCAGTCGGCAGGCAGATCCACCATCTTCAGAAATTCTGCTGTCTCCCGGCTGGCAGTGCCGTTGCCGAGCGCGATTGCTTCAACCGAATACTTACGCAACAGTTCCTGGATAACTTGTAAAGACTTAACCTTCTCGTTCTGAGGCGGATGCGGAAAAATGACGCAATGGTCCAGGAGACGGCCCTGGCGGTCCAGGACAGCCATCTTGCAGCCATTCCGGAAACCTGGGTCTATGGCGAGGGTGATTTTCTGCCCAAGCGGCGCTTCCAACAGCAGCTGGCGCAGATTGTCGCCGAAGACCGATATACTCTCCCTGTCTGCCTTTTCCTTCGCTTCCCGGATAACCTCGCCGCTGAGCGACGGTTCAAGCAGACGCTTCCAGGAATCTGCACATGCTGCCTTAAGCTGGGCTGAGAGAGCCTCGGATTTAGGGAACCCAACCCCGGACTTACAGTAGCTGTAATAAATGTCGTCTGCAGATTTTTGAGAATCGCAGTCTATGTCTATGCTAAGAAAACCTTCACGATTGGCCCGAAGGACAGCCAGAAGGCTGTGGGCAGGCACTCTTTCCAACGGAAAAGACCAGTTGAAATAGGAACGGTATTTCTCCGCCTCCGGATTGCCGGAAGCACTTTTCGACACTTTGCTGACTATACGGCGACGACGCATAGACGCGCGCAGTTTCTCCCTGATGGGCGCACTCTCGGAAAAGCGTTCGGCTATAATGTCCCTTGCGCCGGCAAGGGCGGCATCTGCATCGGCAACGCCTTCGCGCATGAATTTACGCGCATCGGCCTTTGGATCCCGGCTGCGCATGGAAAGCATTAGCTCCGCAAGAGGTTCCAGACCAAGTTCCTTAGCCACAGTTGCACGGGTACGGCGTTTGGGTCTATATGGGAGGTAGAGGTCTTCGAGGACGGTGGACGAAACGCAGTTCTCTATGGCATCGCGGAGTTCGTCGCTCAACGCACCGGCCTCCGATATGGTTTCCAGAATGGTCTGCTTGCGTTTTTCCAGTTCATCGAACAACTCGGACCAGTGCTTCAGCTCTGCAACCGAAGCATCGTCCATACCTCCTGTTTTCTCTTTGCGGTAGCGGCTGATGAACGGAATCGTATCGCCGGCGGCAAGCATCTCCACGCAATTCTCAACCTGCCAGGCCTTCAGGCCCAGCAACTGAGTGAGATGCCGAATGTAGATTTCTTTCAATTGTCCGCAGAGTCGTCGTCGGAACCGTACTGGGAGATATTGTCATCGGGCAGAGTGCCATCATCCCCGTCGGACGGAGCAGCACCGGTAACCTGTTCGGCCTCAGCGTCCTCTTCGCCTTCAAGCCAGCGCTCGATATCTTCCACGTCGTCTGTCTTGACCTTGATCTTCACAAGATAAATGGCATCGGGAATCTCTATAGTGACAGCGTAGAATGGGGTTCCGTCCGGCTTTGTGTACTTCACCAGATCCTGAAGGTAATCATTGAATCCAGACGGATACTTTTCATTGAACGCAGCCGCGAGTTCCGCGGACATGTTCTCATAACTCACAACGTGTCTTTTCTTGCAATCCTGTGCCATCTTTCTGTTCTATTTGCCTGCAATATTAAAGCAAATATTTGAAAGAAAAAACCGTTTTAAGAATATTTTTTACTTTTTGAAAAACTTTGATTTTTGGGCCGCCTTTTCAGAGGGGTTCCTCTCTACGAAAACGGGTTTCATAGTAGCCGGATTGATACCTGTCCAAAACATTACAGATGAGGCAGTCATGGGTGTGGGAGTAAAGTCCTGCACCTGTTCCATCCACACTCCGCGCAGGGTTTTATTGCGGGAAAGGCGGTTCATGTCTTCCATCGTGCAACCGGGATGGGAAGATATGAAATATGGCACCAACTCCACGTGAGTACCGGCCTCGCGGTTGATTTTGTCGAATTCTTTCTTCAGGCGCTCGAACAGTTCGAATGAGGGTTTGGCCATAATGTCCAGCACCTTTTTCTCCGTATGTTCCGGAGCCACTTTCAGACGGCCGGAAGTATGTTCCAAAATCAGGGAACGCAGATACCGGCGCCCGCTCTCATCTACAAAGCCGTCGGGATTGAGAAAGAGGTCGTAACGCACTCCGCTGCCCACATACGCATGCCGTATACCCTTCACTGCCATAACCTTGCGGTAAAGCTCCAGCACCCTTTCGTGAGAACGGTCGAGATTGCTGCAGGGTGCCGGGAACAGGCAGGATTTGCGACGGCAGATTTCGCAGCGCGACGAATCCGTTCCCCGCATTCCGTACATATTCGCGGTTGGGGCGCCAAGGTCGGAGATATTACCGCGGAATTGGGGCATAGCAGCCAACTTCCGCACCTCATCCACAATGCTCTGTTCTGAACGGGACTGTATGAATTTGCCCTGGTGAGCCGCAATAGTACAGAAACTGCATCCGCCAAAGCACCCCCTGTGCGTAATGATGGAGTCCTTGATCATATCATACGCAGGGATTCTCTTACCAGCATAGCGCTGATGAGGCAGTCTGGTGAACGGAAGGTCCCAATAGGAATCCATCTCTTCCGTAGTGGACGGAGGACAAGGCGGATTCACCTGCACGTAACCATCGCCGCAGGGCTCGGCCAGAACTGCCGGGTGCATCATATTGGCGTTGGTCTCAATGAGATGAAAATTCTCCGCAAAGGCCTTTTTGTCGGCGCAACACTCTTCGTACGAATGAAGGACGACGAGCGGAGCTACGGCCGGAAGAACTTCGCCTAACTTCGCTCCGCTCATCCCTCCCGCTGCGTCATCTCCAATGCAATTGGAGATTCCTTGCGGGCCCCTCCCGTTTACGAGGCCACGGGTGGCCACGGTTCTGCGGAATTCTCCCGGCGACGCTCCGCTCAACTTTCCGGTGCGGAAGAAGGCTATCTGGGGGATGGACTCTATCTGATGGCGGTTGCGGCCGGCTTCGATGGCCCTGGTGAGCTCCAGCATCGGCTTCTCCCCCATGCCGTAGCAAAGCCAGTCTGCGCCGCTGCTTACGAGGATGGAAGGCAGCAGCTTGTTCTGCCAGTAATCGTAATGGGTAAGGCGGCGAAGAGACGCCTCTATCCCACCGATTACCACCGGGACTTCCGGATACAGCCGCTTCAGTATCTGCGAATAGACAGTAACGGCATAGTCCGGCCTCTGACCGGCGCGTCCATCGGGAGTATAGGCATCGTTATGACGCAGACGGCGCGCTGCGGTGTAATGGTTCACCATCGAATCCATCGCACCGGAATTAACCGCAAAATACAGACGGGGAGCCCCGAGTTTGCGGAAATCGCGAAGGTCGTCGCGCCAGTTCGGCTGGGGAACCACCGCAACCCTGTAGCCGTGCTTCTGGAGCCAGCGGGCAATGCAGGCGGTACCGAAGCTGGGGTGGTCTACGAAGGCGTCACCGGTAAAGAAGATGACGTCTATATAGTCCCACCCCAGTTTCTGAACTTCCTTTACGGAAGTAGGGATATTACATTCTGTCTGGCAGTTCAATTCCAAGCAGATTCATTGCGCTCTCAAGCGTGCGTGCAAGGGCCGATGCGAGGGCAAGCCGCGCAACCATGACCTTCTTGTCCGGCTCCTTAAGTATGCTGGTCTCGTGGTAATACTGGTTGAATTCCTTCGCCAGGTCGTAGGCATAATTTGCTATGAGCGCCGGAGACAGGGAATCCGCGGCTTCGCGCACCTTTGCGGGATAGGCCGACATAAGCTGTACGAGCCTTATCTCCTTGGGGCTGAATCCCGTTCCCGCTTCAATTCCGGGCTCGGCACCAGCCTCGGCCGCTTTGCGCAGTATGCTCTTGATACGGGCGTTCGTATACTGGATGAACGGGCCGGTATTGCCGTTGAAATCTATGGATTCCTTCGGATTGAAGAGCATCTTCTTCTTCGGATCCACCTTCAGTATGAAGTACTTGAGGGCACCGAGACCTATCATCCGGAACAGCTGGGACTTCTCCTCTTCGGAAACTCCCTCGAGCTTACCGGATTCCTCGGAAGCCGCCCTGGCCTCCGCATACATCTTCTCTATAAGCTCATCGGCATCCACCACCGTTCCCTCGCGGGATTTCATCTTGCCTTCAGGCAGTTCCACCATCCCGTAGCTAAGATGATAAATCTGGTCTGCCCAGGCAAAGCCGAGTTTGGAGAGTATGAGCTTGAGTACCTGGAAGTGGTAGTTCTGCTCGTCGCCGACCACGTAGATATGGGAATCCAGGCTGAACTCGGAAAAACGCCTTTCGGCAGTGCCCAGGTCCTGGGTGATATAGACTGAAGTACCGTCTGAACGGAGCACCAGTTTGCGGTCGAGTCCATCGGCGGTAAGGTCGCACCAGACGGAGCCGTCCGGGTCGCGCACGAAAACGCCCTTATCCAACCCTTTCTGTACCAATTCTTTACCAAGAAGATAGGTATCGTGCTCGTAATAGGTTTTGTCGAAGCTTATTCCGAGCGCCTTGTAGGTCTGCTCGAATCCGTCGAACACCCAGCCGTTCATCATCTCCCAGAGGCTGCGAACCTCGGGATCGCCCTGCTCCCACTTACGGAGCATCTCATGCACATCGTCTATGACAGAAGGGTCTTCCTTCTCCATTTTGGCAAACTCTACATAGCAGTCGCCCACCAGATGGTCACCCTTGATTCCGGTCGATTCCGGGGTTGCGCCGTTGAAGCGCTTCTGCCATGCATACATGGATTTGCAGATGTGCACCCCGCGGTCGTTCACCAGAGTTGTCTTTATGACTTCATTGCCGGCGGCCGCAAGCAGCCTGGAAACGCTCTCGCCAAGCAGATTGTTGCGCACATGCCCGAGATGCAGGGGCTTGTTGGTATTCGGGGAGGAAAATTCCACCATAACCCGACGCCCGTTGGAAGGAAGCTGGCCCCAGTTCTGCGAGGACCAGATTTCTCCGAATGCAGACGCCCACCACTGGGCGGACATTGAAATATTGAGGAAGCCCTTTACCACATTGAAAGAGCCTACCTCGGGACAGTTCCGGGAAAGGTACTCCCCTATTGCCTGCGCCGTAGCCTCGGGGGCCGAACGGGAAACGCGAAGCAGCGGGAAAACCACAAGGGTGTAATCTCCCTCGAATTCTTTGCGGGTAGCCTGGACCTGCAGCGAAGCGGCTGGCACCTCGGCCCCGTAGAGCGACTTTACAGCCGCTCCGACCGCTCCGGCCAGGAAAAGTTCTGCACTCATCTTAACCCAGGTATGTCTTCAGAAGTTTACTTGCAGAGGGCTTCTTAAGCTTACGGATGGCCTTCTCCTTTATCTGGCGCACACGCTCGCGGGTAAGGTCGAGCCTCTCGCCAATCTCCTCGAGAGTCATCTCCTGGCAGCCAATCCCGAAGAAGGACTTGATGATTTCCCTCTCCCTTGGAGCCAGAACTTGCAGAGCCCTTTCAATCTCGGTGCTGAGAGATTCGTTGGTGAGCCCACGGTCTGCGCTGGGGCTGTCGTCGTTGGGGAGAATGTCCAGCAGGGAGTTCTCCTCGCCTTCAACAAACGGGGCGTCCACGCTCACGTGGCGGCCGGATACACGCAGGGTGTCTGCAATCTTGTCCCTGGGAATGTCTATCATCTCCGAAAGTTCGTCTGTAGACGGCTGCCTTTCGTTCTCCTGCTCGAATTTGGACAGAGCCTTGTTGATCTTGTTCAGCGAGCCAACCTGATTGAGGGGAAGGCGCACCACGCGGGACTGTTCGGCCAAAGCCTGGAGTATGGACTGGCGTATCCACCAGACCGCATAGGAGATGAATTTGAAACCACGGGTTTCGTCGAATTTCTCCGCCGCCTTGATAAGGCCAAGGTTGCCTTCATTGATAAGGTCTGGAAGGCTAAGGCCCTGGTTCTGATACTGTTTGGCAACTGAAACCACGAAGCGGAGGTTTGCGCGGGTAAGTTTCTCAAGTGCTTCCTGATCTCCCTCGCGTATGCGCTGGGCAAGTTCAACTTCCTCTTCCGGAGACACCAGCTCTTCGCGCCCGATTTCCTGGAGGTATTTGTCCAGCGATGCGCTCTCGCGGTTGGTGATGGATTTTGTAATCTTAAGCTGTCGCATTTATAAAATACATTATGTCATTCCTTACCGAAGACATAACCGAAGGCCCTGCCCGAAGGCGAGATACCCTCAACCACCACAGAGCGCCTGGCCTTTTTGGCCGCATCGATTACGTCCTGAGGTTTGCTCACAGCCTGGTCGTTGACATATTGTATTACCGAGCCCGCCTGCACACCGGCCTGGGACAGCTTGCCGTTACCGGCATCTTCCACCAGCACTCCGTGCTTGATGCGCATATTGGCGAGACCTTCCTTGCTCAACTCTCTCAGCGTGGCTCCGTAGAATGTAGCCGTACTGCCGTCTGAAGCCACTGCGTTCTCGAACTCTTCAATGAACTCTACGGGCATATCGAGCGTTTTGCCGTCTCTGATAACCTTTGCCACCGTCTTGTCTCCGGGACGGAAACTGTTCACCTTGACCTGCAGGTCTGAAGTAGTCTTGATAAGCGTGGAATCCAGTTTGACAATAACGTCTCCGGATTTTATACCGGCCTTGGCGGCCGCGCTGCCGGGAACAACCTCGTTAATATATACGCCATCAAGTGAAGAAAGTTTCAATTCCGAGGCCTTTTTTTCAGTGATGGGAGACATGCTTACGCCGAGCCTTGCCCTCTTTACGGAGCCGAAATCTATAAGGTCTGAGACTATCTTCCGAACTATGTTCGACGGCACCGCGAAGGAATATCCGCTGTAGGCGCCTGTCTGGGACACTATTGCCGTATTGATACCAACCAGCTGGCCGGCCTTGTTCACAAGGGCGCCGCCGCTGTTTCCGGGGTTCACAGCCGCATCGGTCTGGATGAAGGATTCAATCTTGAACTCTCCGGTATAGCCGGAAATAGAACGGCCCTTCGCACTGACGATACCGGCGGTAATGGTGGAACGAAGTTCCTCTCCCAGAGGGCTGCCGATGGCAAGGACCCACTCTCCGAGGCGCAGACGGTCTGAATCGGCAAACTCAATCGTAGGCAGGCCAGTGGCTTCGATTTTAATCAGTGCCACGTCTGTTGCGGGGTCTGTGCCTATCACTTTGGCCTCATAGGTCTTGTTGTTATTCAGTGTGATTTCTATCTTGGATGCGTTCTGAACCACGTGGTTGTTGGTGACGATGTAGCCGTCCGGACTGATAATGACGCCGGAGCCGCTGCCCTGGCTCTCACGTGGGCCTCCGTTCCCAAAGAAAAAGCGAAGGAACGGATCGTCGATGGGATTGAACTGCTGGGTAATGGTAACTTTTACGAAAACCACGGCGTCTACCGCACGCTCAGCCGCAAAAGTAAAGTCCGGATAATCCGACACTGACAAATTGACAGGACCCTGGGGAGTGTTGACATAA
>JAGAAU010000230.1 GCA_017615135.1 Bacteroidales bacterium
ACCGGAGAAGTAGATACGGCACTTGTCTATGGCCTTGCTCTTGAAAGGAATGCTGTATCCGATGGTGAGGTTCTTCAGACGCACGTAGGCGGCGTTCTGCAGATAGAAGTCGGACGTAACGAGATTGGAGGTAGTGGCAACGCGGCCGCGCATACGGGGATAAACCACATTGCTGTTGTCGGCGCCTTCAGCATCAGACCACATAAGGCTCCTGAAGTTCGTAGGGATGAAGGTGGGACGGTGATATGAGTAAGGTCCCCAGAAATAGATGCAGTTGCCGTTAGGCATCCAGTCCATCTGTCCTACGCCCTGGAAGAATACGCTGATGTCTACTCCGTACCAGCTGAAATCACCCTTGAGGGCAAAATTGTAGCGGGGACGGGAGTTTCCTATCACCTCGCGGTCGCCGGGATCCTTGAGGGTGTTTGCACCGGTATTAATAACGCCGTTGCCGTCCAGGTCCTTGTAAATTATATCTCCGGCGAGGAGCTTCTTGTAAGTGGGATTAGTAGAATTGAAAATTCCCTTGTTCACCACGCTGGAGTTGATATTTGCCTGATATTCGGCAGCTGCCTCATCGGTGGCGAACAGACCGTCTGTACGATATCCCCAGATATCTCCGAGCCTCTTGCCTACGTAGTTGTCGCTGAGCAGATAGTCGGGATTCTCATAACGGGTGATAAAAGTGACGAAGTCGCCGAGGGTTGCGGTAATTCCGTAGTACAGGGGCTGGCCTGCAACCACCAGATGGTCTTTCCAGCTGAGTGCGAGTTCATAACCCCAGGTGCGGAGGTCTGCCGCATTTTCCTTGGGAGCAGCTTCACCGTAGACGGCAGGAAGCGTCATCGCAGTGGTGAGCATGTTCTTGGTGTCGCGGATGAAGAAGTCGGCATTGAGGGTGAGGCGGTCTCTGAGGAAGCCCATATCTATACCGAGGTTCTTGGTGATGACGGTCTCCCAGGTGAGTCCGGAGGAGACTGGAGCATCTACCGATGCATAGCCGGCCTTGTTGATGCCGTCGAAAGTATAACTGCCGAGCAGACCGGTGCTGAGAACTTCCCAGTAGTAATAGTTGTCTACCTGCTGGTTACCGAGGGTACCGTAAGAAAGGCGGAGCTTGAAGTTGTTCACATAGGGCTTCACATTGGTCCAGAACGGTTCTTCTGAAATACGCCATCCTGCAGATGCTGAAGGGAAGAAGCCCCAGCGGCTGCCTGCGGGGAAGCGGGAAGACCCGTCGTAACGGCCGGAAATCTCTACAAGGTAGCGGCTCTTCCAGTCGTAGTTGGCACGGGCAAAGAAGCCGAGCGTACGATAAGCAGTATTGGTCTGGTTGGCCACGGTAATTTCTCCATTGGCCATATTGATATAGGCCAGGTTGTCGGAGAGGGCGCCTTTCTGCCTGATATTGATATTGCTGGAATGGTAATCGTCGTAGTTTGCACCGAGGGTCGCAGCTACGTGATGGCCGTTACCGAAAGTATTGTCATAGGAGAAATATGCGTTTGCAACGCTGCCGTCCTGATAGTAACGGTACTCCTGGGTGAAGTCGTAAACAGAACCGTTGGAGAAGAATCCGCCTGTGAGTCCGTTGCCTTCATACATACGCTGGTTTATATTGTCGTACGAGTTGGAAGTAGGAAGACAGCGGTAGCCGGTGCGGCGGTCCCTGCGACGGTATGTGTAATCAACCGTAAAGTCCAGCCCCTTGGTGATGTGGGCGGTGAGGCGGTTAATCCAGGTCCAGTAATTATTGGTGTTATGGTTGTGGTTTTTATCCTGCATGAACACACCGCCGCGGCCGCTCATGATAGGAGATGTAGCTCCTTCCATGAATCCGGGCACCATGGCGATGGTTCCGTCCGGGTTGTAAGGAACATAGTTGGGGCCCACGTTCTGGGTTACATTCCACATGATACCCTGGCTTGAATTGCCGGTAGAACCGTCCATTTCCCAGAATCCGCCCCAGTCGTAGCTTGTGCGCTCCAGGCTGATATTGGATCCGAAATCGAGCCATTTGGTAATCTTGGCATCCACCTTGCCACGGAGGGACAGGCTGTTGAAGACATCCTGAGCATAGCCGGCGAAATTACCCTTGCGGTAAAGATAACGGGCAGATGCGTAGTATTTCACCTTGTCCGTACCGCCACGCACGCTGATGTTGTGCTCCGTCTCGGGACGTACCTTGTTGAAAATGAAGTTGTACCAGTCGAAGTTGCCGAGATACACATATGAGTACGTTCCGGTAGCGTCGGGAATAACCCAGGGACGCTCGGGGTTCTCGGTTACATCGTTGCGGCGGTCGTAGAGCATCTGAATCTGCTCGTCTGAATATGTCCATGCGCCCTTGCCGGAATAGGTCTTGTAGAAGTCGTTGGTAAGTTGTCCCTTCTCCTCTGCGGAGACAAATGAATAGATGTCGCTGCCTCCGTTGCTGTAAGCGTCGACGCTGCCGCCGAGCAGGGTGAAATTACGGCAATAGATACTATTACTGCCGCCCCTGATCAGCACGCTGCCGCCGTGCTGGGTATAATTGCCGCAGGAAATACAAGCCCAGCCGTAGGCGTATATGCGCAGCTGGCCCGTGCCCGCGCTCTGGCCGTACACGGTGAGGCTGCCCGCGCAGTCCATG
>JAGAAU010000231.1 GCA_017615135.1 Bacteroidales bacterium
CCGGCAGCAGTTCCGGCAGCAGCAGGCGGAAAGAAGCCGCCTCCGTATATCTGGGGTCGATGTAGAGGCCTTCCAGACGCCCCTTGAGAGGCAGGTAGCGGAAGCTCAGGCGCCCGTTTCCGAGCCTGAAGAGCTTGTCCTGCATCTGCTGCGGGATGGGCTCGGTGAGCAGGCACACCACCTCGAAGCTGCCCGAGGAAGAATCCAGGAGCGACTTGAGCGTGGCGGCGGCCGGCACGAAGTAATTGGGCGTGAACGCTATCGCTATAGGTGCAGCCATAGCTTTATCTTTCTTAATACCATCATAAACTTTTCCGCCGGTGTTGCGAGGCGGCAAAGCCTGAGGTAGTGGCATAGCTTGCCGGCAGGAACGTAGCGGAGGACCAGATTGAAGTATTCGTAAACCACCTTCCGCTGAAGGTAGCCGGGATTCATCACGGAGTAAAACGCCTTGTCTTCCGGGCTCTCAGGCTCCTCGTAATCAATGGCTCTCAGCCACTCGGAAAGCTGCGAAAAGGCCTCCAGCTTCTCCTCGAACCTGGAAGTGTCTGCCGAAAGATGGTTGTCGGACTGGCGGAAGCAGAACAGCATTTCCTGCGTGTTGGCAACGCCGTTATGGGACAGGGCGATGGGCGTGGCTACGTCGGAACCGAAGCCACATGGGAAGTCGATAAAACCTCCCAAAGCCTCAATGGCGCTACGCTTGAATGCGAAATTACCCACGCAGGTGAACAGGCGTCCCGTAACCCACCAGTTGAGATATTCGTATTTACTCGTGAACTCGGGGAGTATGTTGTCGTCTTCCAGATGCAGCCCGTTGCCATCTATCTGCTCCACGGATGAATGGATGAGATCAGCTTGCGGGTACTTTGCGGCAAGCTCCAGGCAGGCTTTGCAGAATCCGGGCCTGTAGATGTCGTCATCTGCCGCGAGCACTATGTAGTCGCCGGTAGCGAAAGTAATGCAATGGTTCCACTGCTGTACAAGGTTCTTGCCGCCCAGGTTGCGCTCGTTTCGCTCATAGCGGATGCGGAGGTCGCCGAAAGACTCCACGATCTCGCGCAGCGGTTCCGGGGAGCAGTCGTCCACCACCACCAGTTCCCAGTCTGTGCTGGTCTGGGCTAGTATACTACCCACAGCCTCCCGCAGGTAGGCACCTTTCCAGGCTGGCATTATGAATGAAATCTTGCTCATGCTAATCTCTGAAGCAGGACGTGAAAATGTAATTACTCTGTTCCAATGTGAAACGAGATGCCGTCAGCAAGCCTGCCGTTGCAAGCCTGTAACGGGTGGCATCGTCGCTCATCAGGCGTATGATATTTGCCGCCATGGCCCGTGCATCGCCCACAGGTGATACCAGGGCGTTTTCTCCCGGAACCGCCATCTCCAGATAACCCCGGTTGCCGGTACATGCGACAGCCTGACCGCACGCCATGGCTTCAAGAATGGTGAGTCCCCATCCTTCCATGTCACTGGTGCCTATAAATATGGCCGCTTCGTTGTTCAGGCGGTTGTGTGTTACGGGGTCGGGGCTCTGGTAATAGTCAATGAAATCCGGCAGGCCTTCCGGCTTCTCGTAAACGCCGAACATGGATACCTTAAGCTCCGGTTTCTGCTGATACACAATCTTCAGGGCTTCTATTCCCATTGCGCTGTTCTTGCTCTTCAGTTCATGGTAAAGCATGGAAACGCGGCAGGCGTCTTTCTTCTCAAGGGGGACAGTGAGGTTGAATTCGCTGGAATCGTAACCGTTGGGGGTTACCTTCGAGGGCACGCCCTCGCCGTCCATGATTTCCTTAAGCCAGCGGGAAATCACAAGTTTGCGGCAAGCAATATGATAAGTAGCGCGCAGCTGCTCATCGTTCATGCGCCAGTTTTCGTAGCCCTGGATAAAGTAATACTTGCGGGTAACCGGTACCGGATATTCCTTGAGAAAGGGTGACGTAGTAGCGTCAGTTGCCACATAAGCGTCCGCCTTTGGTACCAGCTGCCAAGAGAAATCCCATACGTGAACCTCTTTGATGGACGGGTTCAGCGGGAACCAGTTTCGGCAACTCCTCTCCCTGCGGGGCTGGCGTATGGCCTTCTGGAAGGCATTTGCCATGCGCAGGTGCTCAAAAAAAAGATTCTTGCCTGCAGGCATGTAAGAGTTGTTCACTATGAAAACCTGATGCCCTGCTGCCGCCAGCGCATTAGCGTGCTGGTAGATTACCTTATGTCCGCCGACAGGCCTGTCGAGCCTTCCGGGGAGGAGGAAACAGATTTTCATTTGCTTATCACTTTTCCAGGGACGCCCACCACGGTCACGCCTGGGATCAGGACATCCTTGACCACCACGGCGCCTGCGCCAATGCGCACGTTGTCCGCAATGCGGATGCCTCCTATTATTTGGGCATTCTGCCCTATATCAACATTGTCTCCGATTACCGGGGAGTAATCCGGATAGCCGCCGTCGCTGCCTATGCAGCAATTGCCGTGGATTATGCAGCCCTTGCCGATGCGCGCCTTGGGATTCACTATGACAGAACCGAAGTGCTCCAGGTGCAGGTCTTCGCCGAAGCATCCGGCGCTGATTATGAATCCGAGCCTGGAACCGAGACGGTTCTTACGGCCCCTGTACCAGAAACAGAGCAGCTTGTTGGGTGTGGAGAAAGTGTACTTCTCCTCTTTGCGGAGAAAGCGGAGATAGCGCTTGATGTAGTACATCTCAGGGCGTATCCACCACTCCATGAACCTTTCTTTGAATGTCATTGCTTTGACGGTTGAACGTTACGTTTTCCGGTGAGTATTGCGGCAACTCCGGGCATGATCTTTTCCAGAAGGAACAGTATGCCCAGACACAGCCCGACCACTATGGCCGGAGTCAGGAAGAACTCTATGCAGTCCCAGGCAGTGCCGGATGAGAAATAGATATGCTGCATGATGGTTCCGGAGTAATGCCTGGGCAACAGCACCTCATGCAGGGCGAATATGAAGAAACTGCTCCGCACCAGGAAGGGACTTACCGGGTCCCTGAAGCTGTCTACTATGACAGAGGCGAGGCTGAATGCCGTGCCTATTCCGGAGAACAGCATAAACACTTTGAAGAAGCGGGTCCAGTACTCCGACTGGTCATAGAACAGGAACCCAAGCATCAGCGTGAGTGTAAATACCACGTACAGCAGTTTCCTGACGGGCCAGACTACGTCGAGTATCTCCTTGTCCTCTATCATCAGGTAGGCTCCGGTAACGAAGAACAGAAAGCCCTCCGGCACTATTCCCTGCACCAGCAAGTGCAGAAGGGCGAGTGCCAGATAACCCCAGAGACGCGTCCATTTCACGAAAAGATAGATGAACGGAGTAAGGAGCATATAGACCATGAGGTCCCTGATGAACCACAGCGGGGCATCTACGGGAGCGGCGTGCACACCGAGGGGCAATCCGCCGTTCACGCTCCAGAACATCTTTATCCCGCCGCAATTGTGGAAGTGCTCCAAAAGGGTGACCGGCTCGCCGAACAGATGGGAGTAGCCCCAGTACACGAAAAATGCTATGACGTTCCAGATAAGGTATGGAAGCAGCAGGGAATGGGCGCGGCGCCTCAGCTTTACCGTCCACATACCCCAGTCCCATTTGCGCATGTGGTTGAAAAAGAGGTAGCCGGAGATAAGGAAGAAGCATGGCACGGCAAGCCGGCAAATTCCTTCCTGGAACAGGATACACAACGAATACAGCGGTTCCTCCGCATCCATGATGAGGGTAACGGAGTGATGCAGTATCACCACCGCCACCGCCATAGGGAAGCGCAGGAAATCTATGGTCCTGGATTCTGTCAATGCAGTTTACTCTTTATCAGGTCCTTCACCTCGGTATAGGCATACAGTCGGGCAATCTTTGCGAGCAGCC
>JAGAAU010000023.1 GCA_017615135.1 Bacteroidales bacterium
ATCTGGCATCTCCCGCACAATCGCTTTCACAATTGCCATTATCTCCCTCGTTTTCTACAAAGATATTCTTTTCAGAAAAGACAATCAATAAAAAAACCTCGCTTAATGCGAGGCTTTTTTGTCCTAAGTGATAATTATCAGTACCTGAAAGAAATACCAGCGTGGATGACATTCTGGTTGCCGACAAGCAGCCCCTCCAACAGGTCTCTTTTGTGCCAACCTGCAGTTATGCCGATGCTTCTGTACCAAAGGCCTGCGGATACGCCCAGACGCCAGCCATTATCCGCATAAATGTTGTCCCTGTGACGAAGGGAACCAACAAGTGTGTAGTTGGCTTCGTCCCCGGATCCGATAGGAACTCCTGCGTAGTAACGGTTATGGAGAATGCCATGCCCCGCTCCGGGAGAGATGAATATACCAGCCTTCCACGAACCGAATTCCTGAACAAAGCCGATGTTGAGGGACACAACCCGCTCAGCAGCAATAGCTCTTCCTGCCAACCAGCCGCTAGGATGCGGGATGAATTGACCGTCTGGTCCAAAGTAATAAGCCTTGCCGACGAAATGAACATCAAGTGACTGGGATAATCCCAGTGAGAGAACACTGCCTTTTCTTCCGGGACGGTACCGCAGGTCCAATAAGTTCAGCTCAGCGAACCCACCGTTGGGATCAATCTGCGATGGAATGTCGAAACGATAGCTGTAGCCTCCTTTCACCTCTGAAAAAGCAACAAGAGACCAGGTCGGATTGACATTTTTCTTGGTGACACCGAAAAGAGGGACTTCAAAATCAAGTTTGTTCTGAGCTGCGGCTGAGAGGACAGTAAGGGCAGCCACAATAGTTATAACAACTTTTTTCATGATATCTTATTTATTGTTTTGCAAACATTGAATGTAAATCTTCTAGCGTAGCGGGACCTTCCAGATAAAGAATGGTTACTTTCCACTGACTATCGGCAGGCCTTGCCTGATAACAGAGATAATGCCTTATCTTTCCTGACACTTTGGGCTGGATCAGAGCATATGTCAGCATTCCCCCTGTCTTTTCAGTCTCACATGATTCTGCTGCAGAAGAATCCTGTTCTACTAAGGCGGAGACTTTTTCTGCAAGTGCTGAATCAACAGTAAAGGAGATTCCCCGGTAGTAGTCGAGTTTGTATGTGGCCATACCGCCCCCGCGTACCTCAGTCAGCACCATCTGTTTGGCGGGAACCACCTCACCTTGGAATATTGGGTAGCAGTTAAGACCCCGCTGAGCGACTGATGCGCCGGAGAGAAGGAGCATACTAACAACAAAGAATATCTTTTTCATCGCTGGAATATTTCAATTAGATTGTTTTCGGCAGGAGAAGCACTAGAAAAGAAATCGGACAGGGACGCTTCGACAGAAGACATTATCTGTTCGTTATCTGTAATAAGCTCATCATAGGCATATTTGACACACAATTCATCGGCAGCCTGTTTGTCGCCAGAATAATGAATCAAACCTATGAAAAGGACAGCAATAATGCTGGCCGCTACAGCAGCAAGAGAGTATAGCCGTACTTTACGCGCTTTGCGAAATCTCTTTTCTTTGCCGATGGAAAGGAAACCGAGAACTCCCCGTAACTCGTCAAATGCCGGATCGTCTACCTCAGATATGTATCTGGACAGATCTTTTTCCTCCGCAGGTGTGGTTTCACCCTCGAAGTAGCGTTCGGCAAGGTTTAAATATTTCTCTCTATTGTTCATCTTTCAAAGCTTTTCTAAGTGTTTTTCTGGCGCGGGAGAGCTGCATCCTGACAGCCGCGGGTTCCATCTTCAACTCCTTCGCGATATCCTCCAGGGTTTTTCCCCCATATTCTTTTTCTTCAAGTATATAGCGTTGCGTATCTGTCAGTAGCTCTTCAATCTTCTTTTGCAATTCGGCGTAGGCTTTTTCTTTGCTGTAATAATCGGGACTGTCATCAACAATATCCTTTTCAAATGGTACTGTCTGTTTCCGTCGCCGCTCATTGAGACTCGCATTCCGGACAGCACGCGACAACAATGCTTCGGCTTCTTTCTCAGACTTCAGTGGATACTGGCGTTGCCATAACCGCACAAAGCAGTCCTGAAGGACATCCTCAGAAGCAGCAGAGTCTGGCAGAATCCTGCCTGAAATCCACCTCAACTTTTGCCGAAGCCTCACAAATGTATCTGTCAAGTAGTCTTGTGCCATTAAAAGCGACTGTCTATTTACCGTGCCGTCTAATTAAATAACACGAGATATTCGAATATGTAACACATAATAATGAAAAAGATGGGGTGGGTCCTCGTCGCAATTGGGGTAGGTCCGAAAGAAGAGTCGGGACCTATACCGCAAATCTGCCTTGCAGAAGTTTCTAGTGGGGTGGGTCTGGGACATTTCATTGGACCTACACCAAAACTTGCCGGGACCTATCCCAAATATGTAGTAAGGGACTATTCCTTGACTCCCATCACTTTGCGGATTTCTTTCTTGCTCTGTTTCCAGCGGGGGATGTCGAGTTTTGTGCCGATTATCTCGACGACTTTGGAGGAGATGATGGAACCGACCTTTCCGCAGATGTCGAGGGGCATGCCGAGGGAGTGGGCGTAGAGGAAACCTGCGGCGTAGAGGTCGCCGGCGCCGGTGGCGTCTGTGGCGACGGCCTTGCGGGGCCTGATCTTGTGGAACTCGCTTCCGGAGCGCACCATAGACCCTTTGGCGCCGACCTTGACGACGGCGATGCTGCACAGCTTGGCGATGTCGGCCAGTGCCTTGATTGGATCCTTGCCTGTGAACGCCCGGGCCTCGTGCTCGTTGGCGAATACTATATCGACGTAGTTCTCTACGATGTCGTGCAGGAAAGCGTTGTTCGACTCAACTATGTTGTAGCTGGCCAGATCGACTGAGATTATCATGTTCTTCTCGCGGCCGATTTCCACGGCGCGGCGGAAAAGCCTCTGGTTCTGCACCAGGTAGCCTTCCAGATGGAGATAGTCATAGCCGTCGAAGTTGGCAGGGTCGAGGTCCTCCGGCTCCAGTTCGAGCGCGGCACCAAGATATGTGGCGAAAGTGCGCTCGAAGTTGGGCTGGGTGATTATGACGATGGCACGGCCGCTGGGAGCCTTGCCGCGGAGCAGCATCGAGTTGATGCCGTCCTGTCTCTGTTCGGACTTGAAGAGCGAACCGATGTCGTCTTTTCCCACCTTGCCGATGAAGCCGGCCTTCATTCCGAAGACTGCTGCGGCCGAAATGGTGTTGGCTGCACTGCCGCCCGCGACATATTTGATGCCCATATCCTTTATGGCCTCCCAGATCTTGTTGCCGGCCTCAGCATCGACGTGCTGCATGCTGCCCTTGGGAAGGTTGAACTGTTGGAGGATGCTGTCGTCCGGGAGGATTGCCAGGATGTCGGTGAGGGCGTTGCCTATGCCGAGAATGGATTTTACGCTTTTAGAAGTCATCGTAATATTGTGTGGGGCTGTGCTTTCCACAAAGTTAATAAAAAATGCTACCTTTGGAGGTTGTAGCAAATGATAATATGAATTCCCGGCTGAAGAGCATATTGAAGTATGCGGGTGTGTCTGTCCTGACGCTGTTCCTGCTGTACCTCGCTTTCCGCGGTATGGACTGGAACGTCTTTATGGACGGGCTGCGCAGCTGCAACTACTGGTGGATCTTCGCTGCAATGGCGGCCGGAGTGCTCGGCACTATATTCAGAGGGCTGAGGTGGCGCCTGCTGCTGCTTCCCATCGACCCGGATGTGCGCAGGGTGGACTGCACCAACGCCTACGCGGTTTGCTACCTGTCGAACATCGCAGTGCTGCGCAGCGGCGAGCTGGTGCGCTGCGGAATGATAGCCGACAGCAGCAAGGTGCCGTTCAAGGACAGCCTCGGAAGCGTGATGGTGGAGAGAGCCTGGGATGTGGCGGTGTCTGCTCTGATGCTGCTCTACCTGGTGTTTTTCACCCGATTCGGAGGCTTCATGGTGGAGAACGTGTGGAACCCCTTCGTCAACTCGCTGTCGTTCGATTCGCTCTGGATAGTGCTGGGAGCCATCGTCATTCTGGTCGTAGGGCTGTGGCTGGTAATGCACTACAAGGAGCGCATCAAGGCCAGCAAGTGGGGCGGAAGGATAATGGAATTCTGCAGAGGAATAGTGAACGGAGTGAAGGCCGCCTTCAAGATGAAGAAAGGCTGGCTTTTCGTCACATATACAGTGCTGGTACAGCTGCTCTACTGGCTTGAAGTCGTGTTCGTGATCCACGCCTTCCCGGCTGTGTCGCACCTGACCGGAATGGACGCTCTGTTCATAATGATGCTCGGCCTGATCGGCTGGGCAATACCGGTGCAGAGCGGCTTCGGCGCCTACCACGTAATAGTCTCGATGGCGCTGGTGCCCATCTACGGCATCGAGCAGAAGACAGCGCTGGTGTTCGCCACAATCTCACACGAAGCCCAGATCGCGCAGATGCTGGTG
>JAGAAU010000232.1 GCA_017615135.1 Bacteroidales bacterium
GTCCTGTCCTGAGAAGGGCTGTCTGCTGCAGCAGAAAGGCCCTTTTTGTCCATTGCCCGCTCTGCCCGAAACATATCCATCGCCGCATTGCGGGAAAGCACGAAGATGAAGTTCTTCAGAGACTTGGACGGATCCAGGCGCTCACGGAACAGCCACAGTTTGATAAAAACCTGCTGTGCGAGGTCTTCCGCCAGGACTGGATTGGCCACAAGAGCCGACAAAAAGCGGCACACCTGTGGATACCATCGCAGGAACAGGGTGTCAAAGGCACCCCCGTCCCCTTGCCGGACAGCGGCCACAAGCTCGCTGTCCGGTAAAGATCCGTATTTCCCAGATGGTTTCACAGTCTGTTACTTCAATACAGGCAGGTCACCGGTAAAGTCCCAGATGTCGCCGCTCCAGCCAAGGCCGCCCTGGCCGCTGCTGCCTTTTGCCGTGCTGGCAAGAGTGGAGAGACTTGTCTGAGTTGTATGCCATCCGTGGTATGCCCAGCGGCCGGCATCAGCATTACCTGTACCGGCAGAAATCGCAGTAAAGGTGCTCCTGGCCCAGGTAAAAGGTGCGGTCTGGCTGTTTTGATACATCGGATAGGCTGTACCGTCGATATCCAACTGATCAAAATCATCATCAGGGACACAATACACAGTCAAGGACATGCCGGGCTTGCGGAAAGTGTTGCTGATATGGCAGTTGGGATGTGTAGTACCTACAACTGCACCGGAACTCCAGGCCGTCTGGATATTGTTTGTCACCACTATCGATGGATTCCAGGCTGCACAGTCCGCCATGACAAAGTTGGTTCCGTTTACACGTCCGACCAAACCACCGACTTCCTGAAGTCCTGTAATCTCACAGGTACTGTAACAATTAGTCACGGTAACGCTGGCCGGGTTTGCGGCAACGCCTGCGAAAAGTCCGCCGCGATAACGTGTACCCTGGGCAGTAAGGTCACCTGTGGAATAACAGTTGCTGATAGTGTGGTTTGCTCCGGCACCGTCAATGTCGCCGATAAATCCCGAAACATAGTTGCCTGAACTGGAAACATTACCCGTTGCATAGCACTTCTCGATGGAGACATCCGTAGTCATCTGGATGCGTCCGATGAAACCACCGGTATAATTGCCGGTAGATGTCACATTGCCTGTAGCATAGCATTTGCTGATGGAAGTGCTGCCAGGGGTGGCAAGGTAAATGTAGCCTATGAAGCCGCCTACCCAGCGACCCTTTCCTGTAACGTCACCCGTAGCATAGCAATTTTCAAGGTTCAGGGCTTTCTCCTCAACAGGCTTGCCCTGGCCCATAAATCCGCCGGCATATTCCACATTAAATCCAGCAGCATCTACAGTTCCGGCAGCATGACAATTCGTGAAAGAAGCATTATTGGCATATCCCACGAAACCACCCATCACATTGCCGTTGGCTACTTTTGAAACAGTTCCGGAAGAAGAGCAGTCAGTTAAAGAAGCATCCTCTACAGCACCGACAAATCCGCCGAGATTCGTTCCATTGCTGGTTACAGCTGCAGATGTACTGTTGGACTGAAGCGTCGGGGCTCCTGTCAGATATCCGGCAAAGCCACCTATTGAGGACTGACCAATCAGAATTCCAGCGGCAGTATTGTTTGTAATGGCAGCAGCACCATTTACATACCCGACGAACATACCCGTGTAATTATTGCCCTTGACTGTGCCATTTACAGTACAATGGTCAGCCTTGGCGGCATCTGAGACGATATAACCGCTGAATCCGCCGATATACTGCCCCAGCAATTCCGACATATCCACCACTGCATCGGCATACTCTATGGTTCCGGTATGGAACCCGGCAAAACCGCCCAAATCGATGGGAGTGCCATATGTATTGGTAGAAGTAAGTTTTACGTACGCCTGGTTTCTGACGGAACCGTTTTGGGTAATCGTGCCATAGTTAACGCCCACGAAACCACCCGCGTTGATGGGGGTATCGGCATTGTCTCCGGTACCTCCTGCCTTATTGTCCGCTCCAAGGCCGGGAGTTCCGGTCTTCACCAGGACCTTAGTCTCGGGAGTACCGACGGAGCATCCTTTCACCTGGACATTGGCCTTAACTTCTCCAATAAAGCCTCCGGCACGCACATCACCGCTTGTCCTTGCAGAAGCGTCAACGGTGGCATTTTGCACGCTGCAGTCTGAAATAACCGATTCGAAATCACCGGTAGAGCCGATAAAACCACCGACATAGCGGCCTGAAGCGGAGCTGGTGACAGTGCCCCCTTCATATGAGCACTCAGAGACAAGCACCTTTTCATTGGCAAAACCGATGACTCCACCCAAAACACCTGCTCCGGTTACGTCCGTATTGGAAACAGAACAACCGATAACCGTTGCCGTAAACTCACTATCGCCAGTTCCTTTATTAATTATTCCAATCAGGCCACCCACATTAGTGTTAGTGGTATTTACAGCAGAGTTGCTTACATTGACATTAGTAACCACATTCCCGGATTCCTGGATATATTCGGCCAGAATTCCTCTTCTGGCTACAGAGCAGTTATCCAATGTCAGGTTCCTAACCTCGCCCTTGAGGACATAGAACAAAGTGTTCCCAAGATTACTGATGGTCTTGTTATTGCCGTCAAAATCCACGGGCCTGTAAGGCGAGGTAGGGTTGAGCATGGAAAAGGCAAAACCCTCAAGGTCTATATCATCCATCAGCTTGAAGTAACGGGTATCATCATCAAGCAGGTCGTTAACTGCCTGGAGCTGATATTTATCGGCAATTAGATAAGCCTTGTCTGCCTCGGTGCCGTCTGCAGTGACGAGTCCGGCATGCTGGTCGCTCTTGGAAGCATTGACTGTGATTGAATTCAGCTTTGCGCTGGAGAAGGTCTGGCTGCCGAGTTCGATGTAACGGGTATAGACGGTATGGTCTGTTTCCGGAGCATTGAAATGCACCAGCAGGGTGGTGCCTGCGGCAACCTCCTGCTCTCCCTGAGGCAGGGTTGCGAAGAAATTCAGGATATCGTCTTCACTGCCGGGGGTTTCAAGAGTAATGGTCAGGGTGTTAGCTCCGGCAAAGATGGCCTCGCTGGCGGTAATGTCAACAGACTTTATCGCTGCGGCCGCTTCAGCTGAAGGCATCCTGGCGGTAATCGCAAGAATGCTGTTGAATTCAGTGAAGGCAATATGATCCAGAGCGGCGGCAGTGATACCGGTTACGCTTGCAAAGTACTTAAGGTCAGAAGTAACGCCATCGGCCGGCTGAGTCTGGGAATTATAATTGAATTCCTCAGAGCCGATAACGTCTACATCGTAAGATTCTGCATCTGGCAGAACTCCGGCAAACTCACCGCGGTTCTGGCCCACCGAGCCCTCGTCAAGAGTGAAATCTGAATACTGGGTTCTGTCCTCGTGGTTATACACCCTCAAAAGGTCTCCGGCTTCCCAGGTAAGGGCAAGCATCGTAGGCCTGTTGGCGGTGAAGGTAGGATCGAAAGCCACCCGGCTGGCGAGCCCGTCGGACAGCGTTGCTGAAATGGTAACCACTTCGCCTGCAACTGGGCTGCCGGAAGGATTGTCGTTCAGTCCGGTATTGTCGTCCCCGGCCTTGGTGCAGGAGAAAAGTACGGTGAAGGCGGCTACAGAGGCCAGCGCAATGTAAAAATACTTTTTCATATGGCAGTCCTCCTATAAACCTTCGTTATAAATGTCATTCTCGTCGTAATCCGGCAGCTGGCTGCTTGTCAGGAATACTTCGCTCTCGGCGAAGATATACTCGAACTGGGCAGGAGCCTCATACGTCCGGGAACAATCGACAGAATTGCGAGTCATAAGCATATCGAGCAAGTATTAGAATGCATAATGCACGCCGATGTGCGGAATAAAGCCGAACAAACCGTAATCGTAGAAACCGGTGCGGTACTCGCCTCCACCTAAGGCGCACTGACTCATCTGGAAACCTATCTGGGGCCTCATAATGGCCGACAGACGAAGACGGAACGGGAAAGTAAAGGACAAACCGGCGTTCAGGGGAACCGACATCATAAAGCCCATTCCCAACCTGTGATAGTAATACTGTTCCGGAATGGGATCCAGATATTTAGAGCCAGCATCCGGAACATATCCCAGGCTGAGTCCACTACCGGCATAAATCTCCCATGAGCCATAGCTGGTCCAGGACGGCTTGAAAAGCACATAATTGGCAGTTGCGGTAAACATTACGCCAAATTCATAACGCTTCGGGAACCTTTCAGGATTATAGCCAATATAATCGTAGTTGGCGTCATAATGCAAAAAGAAAGGGAACATGAAGCCCAAGTTGCCCTCGAGGAAAATCTTATCAGTGATATTGTGCTGATAGCTGATCTCGATAGGGCTGGCAAATGTGCCACCTATACCAATTGCACGCGGCTGCGCAAAAGAGGCCATGACGGCCGTCAACAAAAGTGCAAAAGTCAAAACAAGCTTTTTCATAATTCTATGTTTTTTTGGTTAATATTCTCAGCGGCACGCACGGGATTGGCGTAAATGTGCAGGAAGATATCCATCAGCTCGGCCTTGTTCAGCTCCCGCCCCATCCTGGCCACCATAGCCTCGCTGTACTGTTTGAATTCGGCCTTCTCCTCCGCGGTATAATGCTCTGCATGAGCCTGGTTGCCGTCCAGCAGGTCACAGGCTATATAGTTGGTTTTCCAAAGCTTATAGTGGGAGATAATTCTCTTGTCTACCAGCTTCATGACATATTTGTAGCGCTCGTTGCCGGAAAGGGCGGACGCCTCTTCAAGTTCCGCAAGCGTAAGTGCAGGCGCCGCTTCCATATGGATGCGGCCCTTATTCTGCCCCACTCCGGTGCGTATGCTCATCATATCCTCTCCAGGGCTCTTGACATACTTCCGGGTTCGTGAGATATAGAGCTCTCGCGCCTTGAGTATATCGCAGGGTTCGTATTCATAGGAAATGGATATCGGAAGTATATGCAGGGGCGCCAGATTCTCGGCCACGGTACCTTCCCCGCTCATATCGAGCATTTTGATAACTCCCTGGGCGGTACGGTCTATCCCGTTCTTGCTCCTTCCCTCCTTCTGCGCCACCCAGACCGAGCGGCTGCCGGAAGTGATTTCCCGGCGGAGAAACGTGGAAAGGTGCAGGGAAGAAAGATAGAGTTCCCTGGATTCAATGCCGCGGTTCACCTTTACCATGCGGTTCACGCCCATAATGTCCTTGGTAAGCTGACGGTCCAGAAGGTTTGAACCTATGCAGATATCGGTCATAGGGACTCCGCAGCGGAAAAGCAGGTACTGGAAAAGGGCCGGATCACAGACTATATCCCTGTGGTTGGAGATGGCAAGGAAGGCAGGAGAGGCATTTCGGATGTTGTCCTCCCCTCCCCAGGTGAAGCCGGCGGAAGTCTTGGTAACGATGGCCTCGATAGCCGGAATCATAACCTGCTCCTGGAACATCTGTACGGATGTACAGGAACGTATCAGATTGAGTATCAGGGCCGGATCTTTCCGCGGATAGATATAGGCTGATATTTCAGCCATACGGGGATGGGACGCTATGCGCTCAAAAGCCTGAACAGCTTCCTCATCATTGAACGGCCGGATGTCGTCGAAGTTAGAATCACACATATGGCCCAAAGTTATAAAAAGAACGGAATTTTTTCAAATTTCCGCACCACTTCTGATTAGAAGCGAGGAGTCTCCGTAACTCAGAAAACGGAAGTCGTGTCCAAGGGCAAAGTCGTATACCGTTTTCCAGTCTCCGTCCAAAAACGCCGATACCAGGAGCAACAGCGTACTCTGCGGCTGATGGAAATTAGTGACAAGCAGGTCTGTAACCCGGAAACAGAAACCCGGAACTATTATGATGCGGGTACCCAGACTAAGGCTCTCCCTGCCTTCCTTTTCCAGCCACGAAATCAGGGCATCCAGGGTTTGCTCAAGGGTATACGGGTACTCCCTTTCATATGGATCCCACTGCCCCACTTCCGAGGGAGCTCCCTGCTCGATGCAGTAAACGCCGGCGTAATAGAGGGATTCCAAAGTACGCACAGATGTGGTACCCACCGCGAGGACCGGACGTCCGGCGGCCTTGGCGGCCTTCAGGGAACGCAGAAATGCAGCGCTTACGGAAATTGGCTCCCGGTGCATACTGTGCCTGGAGACCATGCGGTCTTTCACGGGCAGGAAGGTTCCGGCCCCAACGTGGAGGCAAACCCTTCCGCACTCTACACCCTTTGCCTCGAGTTCCGCCAGCACACTTTCAGTGAAATGCAGGCCGGCAGTCGGGGCTGCCACGGAACCTCTAACCCGGGCGTACAATGTCTGATAGCGCCTGAGGTCTATTTCTTCGGTTTCGCGGTTAAGATATGGTGGTATGGGAACCCGGCCGCAACACTCCAGGACCTCGGAAAAAGTCTTGTCGCCGCTCCAGCTGAAACGCACCTGCCCGGAAAGTCCTTCCAGACTCAGCAAATCTGCCTTCAGTGCAATGGCATCCATTTCCGGAGAAGATCCGTCGTACAGGAGAGTATCGCCCTTCCATCGTTTGGAATTGCCTATTACACACTTCCAGACGCAAGTTCCGCAACTGGCGAAGTTCTCTGCATACTCAGGTGGATCGGAGGGTTCAAGGCAGAATATCTCTATCCTCGCACCGCTCTGCCTGCGGAAGAAAAGGCGGGCCGGCACCACCCTGGTGTCGTTGAACACCATGAAAGTCCCGGAGGGCACCAGCGACGGCAGCTCCCGGAAAATCCTCTCCTCCACCTTACCGCCCCTGTAACAGAGCAATTTGGAAGAATCCCGCTCCGGCAGCGGATATTTGGCTATCCTACTGTCCGGCAGGTTATAATCGTAATCCTTAATGTCTATGACAGGTATCATCTTTTTCCACCGTTAAAACGGATATCCTACACCAAAGTGCACACAAGACTTGCCGGTGAACCACTTGCCGGGGCCGTACCAGGCGGCGGCAACAGGATCGTAAGTCTGGAATCCAACATCTATGCGAACGAGAATGAAATCGAGGTTCAGACGCACCCCCAGCCCCCAGTCGGCCGCAAGGGTTTTATAGAAGGTACGGACGCTGGCCTCCGGTTCTGAATTCCTAATATTCCACACATTGCCGCATTCGGCGAAGAGTGCCCCCTCGATTTTCCAGAAAATGGGCATGCGGTATTCCACGTCGAATTCGAGTTTGGCCTCACCGGTCTGGCTGGGGATGGAAAAGGAGGTGTCGAGCGCCTGGGAGCCAGGCCCCAGAGCCCTTGCCTGCCATCCTCGCATACTGTTTGCACCTCCGCAGTAGAACTGCTTTTCGAACGGCATGGCCTGGGAATTTCCGTAAGGATAGCCGGCCCCAATCAGGAAACGGTAAGACAGGGCATGGGCATCGGACTTACCAAAGCGCAAAGTCTGGCCTACGCTGAACTCTCCCCTGACATACTGGGTGTACGGGGTGCTCAGGATGAGCGCCTGTCCCTGCTCGCTGCGGGGCATAAAGCGGTCGAACATAGATATTACATTGCCGGAAAGGTCTACGTTGACCTGCCAGAAATGGTAGCTGGTCTTAGGTACCACATCGTTGTTGGTGGTATAGTGGAGGGTACCGCCTACTCCTGCGTCCAAGTGATCCTGATAGGCATAGCGCATGAAGGGGTTGCGCTCCAGCATCTGCTTGAATTCCGGATCCAGGGTATAAAGGTGTACATAGCTCACCCTGGGGATGTTCAGCAGGAAACGGTAGCGTTTCAGGAAGGTACCCGAGTAACCGTAGGTGAGGGATGCGATGTTCCGCTTGTATTCGGTACGGTCCTGATAGTTGAAGGAGCCGCTGACCTCGGTTCGGGGAATGTTCGGCCCGGTGAAGATTGAATAAGGCAGACCGAGGAACTTAGGGAAGGAAATCGAGGCCGAGACGGACGCTTCGTTCGAACGGATGGGGCTGTCTATCTTGA
>JAGAAU010000233.1 GCA_017615135.1 Bacteroidales bacterium
CCGGTACTGGTAGATACCAGCAGCCCGTCCGCCCAATAGGTGGGAAGAGGCTCGCCGTCCACACTTACGTCGATTCCTATCATGGCCGCACCGCAGCGCATCACGCTCACCTCGTTCAGCGCGCAGCTCCAGAATTTCGCTTCCGGCACAAAAGCCGCCCCGGAGGCATCGCGCAGCGACACTTCTATCATCGAACGTTCCTCAACCTTGTAGGATCCGGAAACTATGGCTTCGGCAATATGGTCTCCGGCAGCACCGGAAAGGAAACCCATGCGTCCGAGATTCACGCCCATTACCGGAACTCCGGAACTGGCGGCAATGCGGGTGGCATCCAGGAAGGTACCGTCTCCGCCCAGGCTGAGCAGGAGGCTGGCACCTTCAGGAAGGGCATCATCCTGCCCCTGGACCCTGACGACTTCGCAACCTTTCTGCCTGAGACTGGAAAGCAGGGCTTCCGTGCGCGGATCGCTTTCCAGCGGACTGTGTTTTACAAAATAAGTTACAATCATAAACAAGTTTCAAATTTAGCACATTATTTACAAATATTGTGTGTTTTTGACTACTTTTGCACATATGACTAATTTGAGCGTTAACATCAACAAAATAGCCACGTTGCGCAATGCCCGCGGAGGCAACACCCCGGACGTACTCAAGGCGGCCCTGGACTGCGAACGCTTCGGCGCACGCGGCATCACTGTTCATCCCCGCCCGGACGGCAGACACATACGGTATTCAGACGTAAGGCAGCTTAAGCCCCTGCTGAAGACCGAGTTCAACATAGAGGGCAACCCCCCCCCGGAATTCATCGACCTGGTATGCGAGGTGGTGCCGGCGCAAGTTACCCTGGTGCCGGACGCTCCGGATGCACTTACTTCCAATGCCGGATGGGATACCCTCGCCAACCGCAGCTTCCTCACAGACTGCTGCAACACATTCAAATCGAGGGGAATACGGGTTTCTATCTTTTCAGACCCAGAGAGCCGTATGGTGGAAGGAGCGGCAGCGTGCGGTGCAGACCGGGTGGAACTCTATACAGCCGCCTATGCCGAGGGATTCGCAGCCGGGCGCAAAGATGCCGTAGAACCTTACATAATTGCCGCAAAAACCGCCAGAGAGTGCGGCCTGGGGCTTAATGCCGGGCACGACCTGAACCTGGACAACCTGCCCTGGTACCTCCAGAACATACCCTGGACAGACGAAGTCTCCATAGGTCACGCCCTTATCTGCGACGCCCTTTACCTCGGACTTGAAAAGACGATTGCCCTCTACCTGAAGGCTGCAGGCACGGACTTCTGAAAAATATTGATTATATTTGCCAATTATCCGATAATTTTAAAAATCAGAATATGAAAAAGACTTCATTCATCCTCAGCATCGCCGCACTTGTCGTAGCAGTGGCGGCAGTCGTACTCGCACTTGTAGCCACTCCCAAATCTGCAAACAAGCAGTCTGAAGACGGGCAGGAAGCAGTTGCCGAAATTCCCGAAGGCGCCATCGTCTACTTCGACTTCGACAGGGTTCTGGAAGAGTACGACCTGGCCAACGAGCTGCGCGCATCCCTCCAGACCAAGATGCAGAACATAGAGCAGGAGCTCAAGAAAAAGCAGAACCGCCTTGAAAGGGACCAGAAGACCTTCCAGGACAAGATGAACAAGGGAATTCTCACCAGCTCCACCGCTAACGAGCAGTACAACAAGCTCCAGCAGCAGATGGCGGCTTTCCAGGATGAATACAACAGGAAACAGCAGGAAATGGCAGAAGAGCAGCAGGCCATGATGAACCAGCTGACAGACGCCGTGCAGATGTTCGTAGACAGCTACAACGAAGACAAGCAGTTCGACATGGTTATCGCCTTCCAGAAGCAGCTGAACATGAATTACCCGATCGTCAGCGCCAACAAGGCCCTTGACATTACAGATCAGATAATTGAAGGACTGAACGCCGAATATATCAAGAGCAAAGAACAGTGAAAGTAGCAATCCTGTCCTGTTTCTATCCTTACAGGGGCGGAATCGCTCAGTTCAATGCCAACATATTCGAAGTACTCGGACGAGACTGTACCGTAAAGGCTTTCAATTTTAAAAGGCAGTACCCGTCCATACTTTTTCCGGGGAAAACCCAATATGTTACTCCCGACGACGAGGCTGCGCCCGTAGAGTCCGAGGCCATTCTGGACAGCATCTGTCCCTTGTCCTGGGCACGCACTGCGGCAGCCATCCGCAAATGGGAGCCGGATGTGCTGGTAATGCGTTACTGGATGCCGTTCTTCGCACCCTCCCTGGGGTATGTAGCACGCAGGATGGGACCTCGCACCAAAGTTGTCGCCATACTCGACAACGTAATTCCCCACGAAAGGCATTTCTTCGATTCCGCGCTCACCCGCTACTTCCTTTCCGGTGTAGACGGATGCATCACCCTCTGCGACGAAGTTTCCCACGATCTGCTGAGGCTTAAGCCGGACGCCAGATTCACGGTTCTCCCCCACCCGGTCTATTCCCACTTCGGGAAAAGAATACCAAGAGAGGAGGCTTTAAAGAAACTGGGGCTGACTTCCGACAAGAAAATATTGCTCTTTTTCGGCCTGATAAGGGAATACAAGGGGCTAGACGTACTGCTGAATGCATTCAGTCTGCTCGATGACAGCTACGAACTGGTGATTGCCGGGGAGCCGTACGGCTCGTTCGACAGATACCAGACATTGATAGACAACAGCCCCGCCAAAGACAGAATCAAGTTGTTTCTCGGTTACGTAAAGGACTCCGAGGTAAAATATTATTTTTCCGCCACGGACCTGGCCGTTCTCCCCTACCGGAGCGCAACCCAGAGCGGCATCAGTTCGATAGCCATAAACTTCGGGGTTCCCCTTGCCGTTACTGCGGTTGGAGGTTTGAAGGAGGCCATCGGCGATAAAGGCACGGGAATTGTTGCAGACGAATGCACGGCCGCCTGCGTGGCCGGAACCATACAGAACTATTTCGCCGACGCAGCCCTCCAGGAAGCCTGCGACCAAGCTATGCAGGCCGAACAGAAGCGCCTCAGTTGGGAAAAATTCTGCGAAGACCTTTGCAGCTTCGCAGCCAAACTTTAAAAGCCATGAGATCCGGAACATCGTTGCTCATTGCGCTGGCAGCCATTCTGATGCTGCAGCCCCTTTCCTCGGAAGCCCAGATAAGGCTCTTCCCGGGCAAGGGAAATCCTCAGGTACTGGATACTCTGAAGTTACTGCCGGTAGACAGCCTCATGAAAGTACAGGTAATGCCGGCCGACACCGCAGTTGCCGAAATTGCCGATACTGCAAATGCTGCGGACACTACCGCTATAGCTACTGACGTTGCAGACACTGCCGCCACAGTGCAGCCAATCGTTTTCAGCGCTCCAGAAAGGGTGCGAGTGTCACTGGTCCTGCCGCTCACCGGCGCAGAAAAAGGCAACTACACAGACTTCTACTGCGGATTTCTGATGGGAGTAAAGAAACTCGCGGAAGAAGGTGCCCAGATAGACCTTTTTGTCTCCGAGACCGGGAACGACGCTGCTTATACGGAAGACTGTCACCTCAGCATAGACGCCTCTCCGGCATCGGCGCTCGGAGAGAATCTCGAGCGTTCGGTAAAAACCAAAGCGGTAGTAGTGCCGCTGGAGCAGGATACCGACAAGTTTACCGCATACTGCCCCGTCGTGCTGATGAGCGGGAACTGGAAATCCCGTATCCGCAACATGGTCCAGTGGATAAAGGAAGACAAGGCTCCGGAAGACAGCCTCTTTGTAATCGTACGGGACGACAGGACGGATCAACAGACCTTCTTCCTTATGTGCGAGCTGGTAAACAACGACATTCCATTTAAGGTGACTTCCAGCTACATGAGCCAGAAATACGACAGGATCCAAGGCAAGGCGATGTTTGCCTACGTGGTGGAAGATGCTCTTACAACCGCGTCCGTGGTGAATTTCCTCTCCGGCCCCGTGAAGAAACTGAAAGAAGAGACGGCGTTCTACTGTACCTCAAAAGTCAGGTCTTATTCAAAGCGCTTCGAGGAAGACGCACTGAACAACGCCAATACCAAAATGGTGTCTTCCTATTACATAGACTACTCCTCCCCCCAGACCGACAGTTTCATACTGGAATACCGCCGGCTTTTTGGAGCAGAACCCAACATGTTCTCTTTCCATGGCTACGACACAGCGCTGTGCTTCATTCCGCTTGCCGCAGAATACGGAGAGAACTGGCCAGCAGTCCTGGACACCCGCAAGGGCAGCGGCATGATTTCAGACTTCGCGTTCACTATTGACGCCACTGGATGGGTAAATTCAGCCTTCCGCAGAATCAGTTACCTGGAAGGGCTTGAGGAAAAACTGGAAAAGTCGAATCTAACGGCCTCCGAGCAGAGCCTCGGCGTTAGCGACAGCCTCGGGGGTGATTTCAGCACCGCTGAGTAGGCGGGCTATTTCCATTGTTCTTTCACGGCCGCCGATACGCTTGATTGAAGAGACGGCCCGGCCGTTTTCAAGGACTGTTTTAACAACGGCGAAGTGGGCGTCGCCCTTGGCGGCTACCTGTGGCAGATGGGTTATTGCCAGCACCTGCATATCCTTACCCATTGAGCATATCATGGAGCCCATGCGGTCGGCTGCGCTGCCGGAAACCCCGCTGTCTATCTCGTCGAAGATAAGCGTGGGCATGGCGCTGTTGGAGGCCATGAGAGCTTTGAGCGCCAACATTATACGGGACATTTCACCGCCGGAGACGCACTTCTTCACGTCTGCGGGGACACCGCCGGTAGCGGAAAACAGGAACTGCAGGGAGTCTTTTCCCCAGGCGCCTTCAGGAGAAGCGCCGAGTTCCGCTCTGAAGACTGAACGTTCAAGTTCGAGGTAATGGAGCGAAGACTCTATGCTTGCGGAGAAGCGCGAAGCCGCTTCTTTCCGCAGGGCGGAAAGCTGCGCGGCGAGCGCGTCGTAGCAGCCCCGGGCCTCTGAAAGTTCCTTTTCCAGGACCTTTATACGTTCCTCGGTACGTGCCGTATCGAAAAGCGCTTCTGAGAATTCTTCCTTTTTTGCAATAAGCTCACTGACTGTACGGCAGGAATGCTTCTGCATCAGGGAATACAGAAGAGAAAGCCTTTCTTCCACTTCGGCGAGCCTCTGCTGGGACACATTCACGGAAAGGCCCAGGCTTTCCAGGCTTGAGGAGATATCGTCCAGCTCTATGCGTACGCTGTCCAGACGTTTTTCCAGCTCGGGCAGCTCGCCCATATATGAACTGATTCGGGACAGCAGGCGGGCGCTCTCCCTAACTGCCGACACAGGCCCTGGAACGGCCTGGTTGTCATCACCTTCCAAAAGAGATACGGCACCCGCAAGAGTTTCTTTTATCTGTCCGGCGTTGGTAAGCAGTTTCTGTTCCTCTTCCAGCTCTTCCAACTCCCCTTCCCGAAGGGAGGCCTCCTCCAGTTGGGAGAACATCGCCTCGTTCCATTCCCTCTGAGAGTTGCTGCGGTCCAGTTCCTCACGGCACGCATCCAGTTCAGACCGAGCCGAAAGCATCCTGCGCCACTGGCCGGAACATTCCTTTCTGAGCGAGGTGGCACCCGCAAATGAATCCAGCACCGACATCTGGAACGAGCGGTCTGTAAGCAGCAGGCTGTTATGCTGTGAATGAATGTCAAAAAGTTGCGCCGAGAGCTCGGTCAGCAACTGGAGCGGCACCGGACAGTCGTTCACGAAACTGCGCGAGCGTCCGCTGCGGCTGATAACCCTCCGCACTATGAGCAGGGAATCGGGAGAATCGGCCCCGTATTCATCGAGCAGGGCGGATATTTCTTCC
>JAGAAU010000234.1 GCA_017615135.1 Bacteroidales bacterium
CCCTGTCGCCTTTGCTTATCACTTGAGTTTCTTGAGTTCGTTCTCTATGGTTGCCGCAATCATCCTGATGGCTACCTTGTTCATGCCTCCTTCAGGAATAATTACGTCTGCGTAGCGCTTGCTGGGTTCTATGAACTGGAGGTACATGGGTTTGACGGTGCGGGTGTAACGCTCGATTACCCATGCAATATCTTTGCCGCGTTCCAGACAGTCGCGGGTGATTACGCGCATGAGACGGTCGTCGTCGTCGGCATCCACGAAAATCTTAACGTCCATCTGCTCAAGGAGCTCCCTGCAGGTGAAGATAAGTATGCCCTCGACTATGATTATGTCGGCGGGTTCCACGTGAACGGTTTCAGTCTGGGAGCGGCTGCAGGTGATGTACGAATACACCGGCTGCTCGATGGGGCTGCCGCTCTTCAGGGTTTGAATCTGTTCGCAGAGCAGATCCCAGTCGATTGCGTCCGGATGATCGAAGTTATGGTGGCGCTTCTCCTCCTCCGTGAGGTTGCTGGAGTCCTTATAATAGGAATCCTGCGGAATCACAACCACCTTCTCTTTCAGTCGCGATACGATATTCCTGACCACCGTGGTCTTTCCGGAGCCCGAGCCCCCTGCTATTCCAATTACCAGCATATCTTTTGATCTTTTGCTTTTAGCTTAGCTTTTTTTATTGGCTTTTGTGCTTTATCGTTGGCTTTTGTGCCATCCCGCAAGGGGCCCAGAACCGTCACTGCGTGACCCCTCCCGTAAACGGGCCCCTCCCTCTTATGTTGCCGAGGGTGGCACAGGTTCTGGACCCCCAGGGGACGGCACATAACTCATGCATGGCATGTAAAGCGTATAAAAATTCTATTAGAATTCAGCGTTTTTAGGGGTGCGGGGGAAGGGGATGACGTCGCGGATGTTCTGCATGCCGGTGATGAAGAGCAGCAGACGCTCGAAGCCAAGACCGAATCCGCTGTGAGGGCAGCTGCCGAAGCGGCGGGTGTCTATGTACCATTCGAGGTTGCGGCGGCTCATTCCAAGTTCGTCTATGCGCCCCTCGAGTTTGGCAAGGTCGGCCTCGCGCTCCGATCCTCCTATAATCTCGCCGATCTTCGGGAAGAGGATGTCCATTGCGCGCACAGTCTTGCCGTCTTCGTTCTGCTTCATATAGAACGCCTTGATATCCTTGGGATAGTCTGTGAGGATCACGGGCTTGCCGAAGTGTTCCTCAACCAGGTAGCGCTCGTGCTCGCTCTGCAGGTCCGTACCCCAGTCTACTGGATACTCGAACTTGTGTCCGGCCTCCACGGCGGCCTTCAGTATCTTAATGCCTTCGCCATAGGCGAGACGCACGAATTCCGTATTTACCACTCCCTCCAGACGCTCGATCAGGGTGTTGTCGTAGCGGTCGTTCAGGAAGGTGATGTCTTCGCGGCAATTGTCAAGGGCATAGCGCACCAGGCTCTTGATGAAGTCTTCTGCCAGATCCATATTGTCCTTGATGTCGTAGAAAGCCATTTCGGGCTCGATCATCCAGAACTCTGCCAGGTGGCGGGGAGTATTGGAATTCTCTGCACGGAAGGTGGGGCCGAAGGTGTAGATTTCTCCCAGGGCGGTGGCTCCAAGTTCGCCTTCCAGCTGGCCGCTGACGGTGAGGCTGGTCTGACGTCCGAAGAAGTCCTTGCTGTAATCCGGCTGGCCCTTCTTGTTGCGGGGTACATTGGCGAGGTCCAGGGTGGTAACCTGGAACATCTGGCCTGCGCCCTCTGCGTCGGAGGCGGTGATGAGCGGGGTGTTCAAATACACGAAGCCCCTGGAATGGAAGTACTCGTGTATTGCGAACGCCATCTGGCTGCGGAGCCTGAGCACGGCCCCGAAGGTATTGGTGCGGGGACGAATGTGGGCTACGGTGCGGAGATATTCGAAGGAGGTATCCTTCTTCTGCAGCGGGTAGCGCACAGGGTCGCAGGCACCGTAGAGTTCAATCTCGGAAGCCTTGATTTCTACTTTCTGCCCGCTGCCAACAGATTCCACGAGCTGTCCGCGTACGGCGATACAGGCGCCGGTGCTTATTGCGGCCAGCAGGGGAGCGTTCTCCTCGTTGCGATCGAGCACTATCTGTATGTTCTTGATTGTAGACCCGTCGTTAAGTGCGATGAACGCCACTTCCTTGGAGGGTCTTTTCGTCCTTACCCAGCCTTTGGCCAGGACCTCACGGCCTGCTTCCATTTCAAGCAGGTCCTTCACTTTGCTGCGAAGTATCATTTCCTGTTTTTATCCTTTAAAAAAGCAGCCCTCTCTGGAAGGGGGCTGCTCGATAGCTTGAGGGCAAAATTAGTCGCCCTTTCTTGCAGAGTACATTATCTTGAGCGCGGAGCACCTGCGGAGCTCCTGCTTCACGTCTGTAATGATGCCCATTCTGACATCCTGGTCGGCCCTGATGCTGACGGTCATGAACTGACGGTCTGCCTCGCTCTTGGATTCACGCTCGGCGGCGATGAAGTCGCGGATGTCGTCCGTGGTCTTGAAAGAATCGTTCAGCTGTATACGGGCATCGGTACCATACTGGGCCTGGAGAGACTTGATAGGGGTTCCGATGTTGATGTATGAGTTGAGGTCTTTCCTTTCAAGTTTGACCACTTCCGACGCCTGGGGAATCTTCACCATAACCTTGTTCTCGGTCTCACGCATCTGGGTGGTAACCATGAAGAAGAACAGGAGCATGAAAACGATATCGGAGAGGGAGCTGCTGGTCATTGCCGGCACTTCCTTCTTATTGCTGCTTCCACCGAATTTTGACATTTCGTATCCTCCTGTTTTAATGTTTCTTACCTACATCCTTAGGCTCAGCCTCGGAGATGTTCTGGGGAACGGCCTTCTTTACGGCAGCCTGCTGCTCCTCGGTAAGGAGAGCGAACTTTTTGCCGAACTTGATCTTCGAACATTCGTCGCGAAGCTCGTTTACGGCCTTCACCAGTTCATTCTGTACGGCGATGTATGCCTGATAGCTCGTGCCACGGTCGTTCTGCAGGGAAATAACTCCCTTGGAAACGGGCCATGCGCCCAGACCCTCGATATCCTGAATCTCCTTGATGGGCAGGTTAGGGGAGTCTGTGGGGTTGGTAAGGAACTCCTTGATTCTGTCTTTGAGCTGACTTACGTCTATGGGATCACTACCTGCAAGAATTCTGTCGGCCGAGTTGATCTTCACCACAATGATATTGCGGCGGTTGACCTTCTGGTCTTCCACTTTCTGATCCTTGTCCGGCATGGGGGGCAGACGCCTTGAAAGACCGGTCTGTGTGCCCATGGTGGTGGTCATCAGGAAGTAGCACAGGAGCAGGAAGGCGATGTCCGCCGTCGAGCTCGTGTTCATTGCTGGTACTTTCTTTTTGGCCATGGGGTATTATTTCTTGTTGTTTATGGCAAGACGGACCTCCCCGGCCACAATGGCCAGGACAGCCAGACCACCGAAGAGGTAGGTGAGGTTAAGAAGGGTGTCCGTAAGCTTGAGCGTACTGGCATCGGGCTGTACAGCCATTCCCATTGCGGGATTTCCCGGGGAAATAAGATACACCACGAGGCAGAGTACGGCGGCGCCTATAAGGATGCCGAAAATCTTGATAAGACTCTTCGGGTTGTTGACTGCGCTCACTATGAGGCCCACTACGACCCAGCTGGCCACTGCCAGCCCGACCATGATGTAGGCCCAGGTGAGAAGTACGTCGGTAGCGGTGCCGTCATTGGACTCGAAGCCTACAGAGAAGCCCCAGACCAGGATAGCCACGCTGACGAGTATCATCGCAACCATTACCCAGGTAAATATTTTATTGAGTTTCATATTTCTGAAGCTTGAGACGGTAAACTACTTCTTGTTGTACTTGCTGAGGCAGTCGACGAGGGAGATGGAAGAATCTTCCATATCGATGGCGATGCTGTCGATCTTTGCGAGGATGTAGTTGTAGAACACCTGCAGAATCATAGCGACGATGAGACCTGCAACGGTGGTGATAAGGGCGACCTTCATACCTCCTGCAACAACGTTAGGGGAGATGTCACCTGCGGCCTGGATGGCGTCGAAGGCCTGGATCATACCGATAACGGTTCCGAGGAATCCGAGGGACGGTGCGATGGCGATGAAGAGTCCGATCCAGCTGAGGCCGTTCTCCATCTGGCTCATCTGCACGGAGCCGTAGGATACGATGGTCTTTTCAACTACGTCGATTCCCTGATCGTAACGAAGGAGTCCCTGATAAAAAATGCTGGCGACGGGGCCGCTGGTTGAACGGCAGACGTCCTTTGCAGCTTCGATTCCGCCTTCTGCGAGAGCCTTCTCAACCTTTTCAAGAAGTTTCTTGGTGTTGGTCTTGGAGAAGGTCAGGTAGAGTATACGCTCGATTGAAAGGGCAAGACCGATGATGAGGCAGATGATGATGAGGGACATGAATCCGGCACCACCTTCAATGAATTTGGTCTTGAGAGCCTGATTGAGGGGAACTTCGGGAGCTCCGGCTGTAAGGGCTGCAAGGTCGTTTGCAGGGGCTTCGACAACTTCTTCTGCTGCCTGCTCTGCCTGCTGGTCCTGAGCGAATGCGATGTTAGCAGAGAAAGTCATAAGACCCGCCACTGCCAGGAACATGAAAAATTTTTTCATAATGAAGGTTTTGATGTATTAGTTATTAACAATAAATTTCTGCTCGAAATCGCTGCAATTTAGCAAAAAAATCTCACAAGACAAAAGTTTTTCCAATTTTCAGGCGGGAAGGCCGAAGAGCTTCTCGGCGTTGGCATTGGTTGCCCGGGCTATTTCCTCTATGCTTACTTGTTTTATTTCAGCGAGTTTTGCGGCAATCAGAGGGATGTTGGCGCTCTCATTGCGGGTGCCCCTGAGCGGTGTGGGGGCCAGGTACGGAGCATCTGTTTCCAGTACTGTCTGTTCGAGGGGGATTTCAGCCGCCTCCCTGGCAATTCCGGCGTTTTTGAAGGTGAGGACTCCGCCTATGCCTACGCTCCATTCGCCGTAGCGCCGCAGCTCCCTGAGCAGTTGTGCGCTGCCGCTGAAAGCGTGCAGGTTCCCTCTCAGGTGCAGGTGTGCGCAGTCCCGGGCTACTGCGAGGAAGTCTTCCGTGGCGTCCCGCAGATGGATGTTTACGGGCAGGTCGCGGCTTGCCGCCATCTCCAGCTGCACCCTAAGAGCCTCCAGCTGCTCGGAGCGGAATTCTCTGCTCCAGTGATAATCCAGCCCGATTTCTCCCATTGCCACAGGGTTGCGGGAAAACCATGGTTCCAGTGCCTCCAGTTCCTGTTTCCAGTTCTTGTCTACAGAGCCGGGATACAAACCCAGCATGGGGAAGAGCACGCCGGGATGACGGGCGGCGGCCTCGTACATTGCAGGCCTTTCCCGGCTGTCTATGTCGGCGAGTATCATCCTGTCTACCCCGGCGGCCACGGCTCTCTCTACAACGGCGTCTTCTTCGCCCCGGAAAGCCTCGTCGCTTATGTGCGTATGCGTGTCTATGAAGCGGTTCACATGGCAAAGTTAAAAATTTTTCACTATGCATCTCTGAAGCATGTCCATGGAAATGAACGAATCGCTTTCCAGAGTCATCAGGGCGGCAGAGACCTGCCGGTAGGGCAGGGCGCAGAGCCGGCAGAGCTCTTCCGGGGTTATGCCCCGGTTGACGCCGATGACTCCGGCTATCGATGCCAGGGCGCGGATTTCCTCGTCGTTCTTCTTCCCTTCGTAGAAGGCTCTTACGCGTTCTTCCAGATTAACCCTGCCGGAGGGGCATACGAGGCCGAGCCCGAGTTCGAACGCCAGCTCTTCCGCAGACACTACCGGGGCTGCTAGCTGCTCCCAAATCAGGCGGTTGCAGCCTTCCGAGCGCAGGTCGTCCACGCGTCCGGGCAGGGCGAATACCTCCCTTCCATAGCCTGAAGCCAGCCTTGCGGTCATGGTGCCGCCGCCCTTTGCCATGGATTCCACGAGCAGGGTTGCACTGGAAAGTCCCGCGATAATACGGTTGCGGCGCAGGAAATTTACCGGTATCGGGGTGGTGTTGCAGGGGTAGTCTGTAACTACTGCGCAACAGAGGGTGCCTGCGATTTTCGCTGCGGTGCTCCGGTGTCTGTAGGGATATACTGCATCTATTCCACAGGGCAGGACGGCTATAGTGGGCATACCTTCCGAGAGGGCTGTCTGATGCGCACAGATATCTATTCCGATGGCCAGTCCGCTGACTATGCAGGGTTTTTCCTGGGCGCGCCCCATGGCTTTCACCAGTTTTTCGCACCATTCCCGGCCGTAAAAGCTCAAATCCCTCGTTCCCACCACTGAAACAAACTTTCTGTCCTGGCTGAACAGTTCTTCCGGAGGGGATGCGCTGCGGAAATACAGCCCGGCGGGTGCGTCCTCGCATTCCTTGAGCGGGGCGGGGTAAGCCTCGGACGAAAAGGGCAGGAAATCGCTGCCCAGGGCGCGGATTGTATTGAATTCTTCCTGCGCAGAGGCCAGTACCCCGCCATTCAGCCGTCCGGCATACTTCAGCCCGCAACTTTCCCTTACCAGCGACTCTCGCGTACTTTCCTTCAGTTCGAAGACGGCGGCCGCACTGCCGCAGCGTTCGACCAGGGTGCGGGATACCGCCGGGTCGAAGCCGAAGGCCAGATTCAGCGCTATCGCGCATATTTTTTCTCTGTTTTCCACGGCGGCAATATAGGGAGTATAATCAGAAAACTTCCGCCTGGAGCCTTTCCGGGCGGAAGTTTTTTATGTTTTTTGAAAGTTATTTTAAGTTTTTTGGATTGCCTGCGTCAGATAATGAGCATGGCGTCGCCGTAAGGGCCGAACATATAGCCGTTGTCAAGGGCGCACTGGTAGGCGTTCATAACCTTTTCGAAGCCTCCGAAGGCTGCTACCGACATCAGCATGGTGGATTCGGGGCGGTGGAAGGTGGAGACCATCGCATCGGGTATGGAGAAATCGTAGGGAGGGAA
>JAGAAU010000235.1 GCA_017615135.1 Bacteroidales bacterium
ATGAAGACCGGATCCAGGGCGGCGTTGGACAGAACCGTAAACAGGGTAAGTCCCATGGCCACCTTAGGGTGTCCGCCGGCACGGATAATGCCGTTAAACCCGTGCATCAGGTGGGTGAACACATTGCCGATGAGGATGATGGTCATATAATCCCGGGCAAAGGGCAGAGTTGCATCGGAAGCCCCGAAGAAACGCAGGATGTCGTCCAGGAAAGTGAGGGAAAACGCCGCAAAGAGCAGTCCGATAATAATGTTCAGACTGAGCACGTTGGCAAGGACGCCCCGGGCCTTTTCGTAATCCCTGCGGCCGAGCAGCACCGAGATGAGGGTCATCCCTCCCACGCCGACGAGGGTTCCGAGCGCGATGGATATGTTCATCAGCGGGAAGGTCACCGCCAGTCCGCTTATGGCAGCGGCGCCCACATCGGGAATATGCCCGATGTAGATACTGTCTACCATATTGTACAGGGAAGCCGCGGTCTGGGCAATAATGCCGGGAACCGCATACATCCTCAGCAGGGTGCCTATGCGCTTGGTCCCCAGTTCGGTCGGGGCCCGGGAGATGGTGACGGACATCGGGAAGACTACTCCGGTTTGTCGGTGAACTCTATGTCGAAACGCAGAGGCGAATAGGGAGGAATCAGCGAACCGGAGCCCTGGGCGGAATAGCCGAGGGAGGAATAGAAAATCCCGGCGCCGGCCTCATAGCGGCCCATCTGCCACAGCGTCTTGGTAAACCCGGATATCAGACCGCCGGAATCGGAACTCTCGGCAGATGAACTTACGAACTTGATCTGATCTGCAGAATCGGCCCACTTGATACCTACCGGCGCATAGGTTCTGGACTCAGACCAGATGCCATAGAACATTGCGGTATCGCGAATGGTGGTATCGAAAACCCTTCCGTCCAGGCAGCGGCCGGTATAGTTAATATAGTAGGTGGAATCTGCGGTGTAGGCCGTGCGGGAAGTAGGCTCCTTTGTGGTAATGTAATACATGCCGTCCTCCACGAGGTCATCCTTGGCCTTGTCCGGCCACAAACGGTGCACATAGCGCCAGATGGAATCGGACTCCCACTCCAGAAGATTGTCGAAGGCGTCTACAAGGGTGATTTCGTAGATGGAATCTGAGCCGGTAACTTTGTCAAGATATCCTGATACATTGGAATAGCGGCTGTAGGTCGCAAGCCATCCGGGCATTACGAAGCGGCGGCGTCCGCCTTCCTTCATCCCCTCCAGCATCGCATCCACACCGGCATAGAGAGTACTTTCTCCACGGCGCCACACCCTGGGACCGAAGTAATAGGTGGGATCGTACAGATCCAGCTGCCTCGCCGCCCATTCTTCGGTAGATGAGAGAAGACCTCCGTCCAGAGAACGCGCGGAATAGCGCACATGAACGAAATGGGTTTGGGAGGTATCGCCCACCTCCTCGCCGGTTCCGGGCTCATCCTCAATCAGCCAGCATCCAAGGGGGCCCTCCTTCCAGTCATCCGTCTTATTGATGGTTACCCACGCATCGAAAAACTGCTTGTTGCTCTCATTGGTCCCGGTTGTAGGGGTCCGCGCACAGGAGACCGACAAAATGACGGCCGCGGCGGAAAGTATGGCGTATAGTCTGTTCATCATAAAAAATCATTTGGAAGCGCCGCCCAGGAATTCCCGGAGAGCTCTCCTTACGTAATCCGGCACTTCGCTGCGCGAGGCCACGTCCTGACCTACAAAAATCTTGCCTCCGGAGGCCTGCTCATGCCCGCCCCCATGGAAAGATCGGATAGCCAGCTCCCGGGAAGACACTCCCCTCTTCGAACGCAGAGACAGTCTGAACACGTCGCCGCACTCCCGCACAGAAACGCTCAGCCGCACTTTGTCTATACCGAGAGGGATATTCACCAAGCCCTCCAATTCTCCTTCCTGAAGGCCGAAGGCATCCCAGCGCTCCTGCCAGATTACGAAGAACGCAGCCCCTTCCGGAGTAATTTCCAAATCTTCGCTGAGAATGGCCGACATGGCCCGGATGCGGTTCTCTCTCCAGCTGGAGTACATCTTTTCAAGCACGTAGTCGCGGTCTACCCCGGAAGCCACCAGATCCGAGGCCATAGCAAAGGTAGACGGCCAAACGGAGTTATTGAAATTATTGGTGTCCGAGGTCATCCCGGCCAGCAGGGCGGTACGGCAGGCAAGGGGCAGACGCGAGCTGTCTCCGGCAACGTCCGGAAGCCCCATCAGCACCTGGTAGAGAAGCTCCGATGCGGAGGAGATTTCAGTCTCCCCTATCACCAGGTCGAAGCTGGCGGCATCGGGAGACGGATGATGGTCTATCACCACCTTGGCAGCTCCGGAAGCCTGTGCGGCAGGGCCCATCGCCTCGAGCCGGGAAAACGAACCACAGTCCAGACAGAGCAGCAGATCGCAGCTGCTCAGCACGGAACACACACCGGCGGGATTATCGGAAAAAACCAGCACGGAAGAACTGCCCTCCAGGAACTTCAGAGACTGGGGAACTGCATCCGGCAGCAGCACAGTGGCATTTTTACCCCTGCTTTCAAGGTAGGACAGCGCCGCCAGGGAAGAGCCTACGGCATCTCCGTCCGGACGCGCGTGACTCACTATCGCAATCCGGGAGGAACGGTCCAGCAATTCGGGAAGACCGGCTGATTTCCTGGCATTTTCGCACATAAGCGGAGCAAAGATACTGATTTTCCTTCAATATTGTTTTTGAGAAAACATTTTTCTAACTTTGCGAAGTTGTGGATATAAAATTGCAAACTATATGAACAAAGCTTTGAAACCCGTCCTTGGCATCCTGCTTCTCGCACTTGCAGCCTTCCTTGTATGGAAAATCTATTCCTCCATTATGGAACCCGTAAACTTCAACAAGGAAAAGGCAGCCAGGGAATATGTAGCCATTCAGCGGCTTAAGGATATCAGAACACTGCAGGTGGCTTACAAGAGCGCCCACAACAGGTTCGTATCAACCATCGATTCCCTCCAGAACTTCTACAGGAACGGGCAGACCTCCGTCATCATGCAGATTGGCTCCAACGACGACTCTCTTGCTGTTGCACACACCGAGGCCATCAAGAAGAAGAACCGCAAAATCAAGGCTATAGACCTCTATCAGATGTATCAGGCCGGAGACACCAACCTCGTTTTCTCCATCGAGAGCAAGGTTCCCGTAGTCGAGGCCCTGGAGGGCGCGCTTACTCCCAGCTTCAACGTAGATTCCATAGCATTCATCCCCTTCTCCGGCGGAGAGCAGATAGAGATGGAAGCCGTCACCAGAACCGTTTCCGGTGTACAGGTTCCCCTCTTCGAGGCAAGAATCCCCTATAAGAAGCTTCTCAAGGGTATGGACAACCAGCTGCGCATCAACCTCGATGCAAAGCAGAAAGACCAGAACCGCTACGAAGGTCTTCAGGTGGGATCTATCTCCTCACCTAACAACAATGCCGGCAACTGGGAGTAGTCTTTACTCCGTCCGTATATGAGAATCATCGGCGGACGTCTCAAAGGCAGGACTGTTTTTCCACCGGCGGGCTACATGGCCCGTCCTACCACCGATTATGCCAAGGAGGGCCTGTTCAACGTCCTCGACAACGAATATGAATTTGAAGACCTGAAGGTTCTGGACCTCTTCGGGGGTACCGGTTCCATTGCCTTCGAGTTCGCCTCGCGCGGTGCCTCACGGGTATGGAGCGTAGAGATGCGCAAGGAAAATGCAGCATTCATACGCAAGGAAGCGGCAAGGCTGAGCTTGCCTGCGGTAACCGCCGTACACGACAACGTATTCGACTTCCTGCAGGTCTGCCACGAAAAATTCGACCTTATATTCGCAGATCCCCCCTACGCCATTGAAGGAATAGAGGGGATTCCGGATAAGATATTTGCAGGAGATTTCCTGTATCCCGAGCGCTACTTCATACTCGAGCACGGTGGCGAGCACTCATTCAAGGACCATCCGCATTTCGTTAAGGAAAAAGTTTACGGCAGGGTCCACTTCAGCTTTTTCGAGTAATCAGAAAGTAAACTTGATAAGCCCGAGCACACGATGGTTGGTTACATCGTGGATTCCCCTGTCGTAAAGACCGGTGGTCAGGTTCATCTTTTCTGTTTTGTTGTCTCCGTACTGAACACAGGTATGCTCGTATTCAACACCTACGGCAAGCCTCTTGCCGATGTTGTAGACGATACCGGGAGTTACCCTCCACATGGAGTTCAGGTTAGAGAAGCTGTTCTCGTTGAAATAGAAGCCCAGAGGGGTGCCATAGCCTTCGTCGGTAATGCTTTCAGCCTTGACGCTTACGCTCTTCATGGTACCGAAGTTCTTCACATAGCCGCCGAAGAGGATGAACTGCCATTTGCCGGGAGCATACTGGAAGGAAACCCAGGTAGATGAGTTCCTGGTGGGAGTATACTCATAGCTGATTCCGTCTTCCTTGACATCGCAGATTGCATAACCTCCGTTCAGGTTGAAATGCTCTCCGCCCTGTGCGAAGATGGTCTTGGCCTTAATCTGGAAATCGCCCTTTATGAACTGAGCATAAATGAAAGGGCTCCAGGTTGTAAGCCCCTCGTTAACGCGGAGTTTCTCTTCATTCACAAGACGGGGAGTAATGTGAAGGATGTCTACGCCGCCGCGCATAAGGAACCCGTTGTTCTTGTAGCTCAAACCCGCGTAGAACTCATATCCACCGTTGCGGATATAGTTGGCGGAAGAGCCGTAAGGACCGGTAGATTTATACTGCATCTGCCAGATGGCCGCGCCGGTAAGCGACAGGCCGGTCTTGGCGATGTTCCATTCAGCGCTGACGAGCGGAGTACGGGAGAACGGGCCGAAGGGGGCACCGGTGTTCAGGGAGAGCACATGGGGCATATCGGCCGCCATCGGGTGCCAGGCCTGACCGGCCTTAAAGAAGAAGGTACCGTTACCAACGCTCACAAAAGCCTGACGCAGACGCAGTTGAGCGGTTCCGGTCATCTTACTCTTGGTTACGGGGTCTGCGGAAGTTGCAGTAAGGCCGGCAAAAAAGTCCGCCTCTATCTTAGCCGCAAAATCCCATTTCCCAAGGGAGAATCCGGTAATATCCAGACCGAGACGGGAAGTAATGGCCGCAAACTTGAAGTTGGGATTCTCGTTCAGGTCATCTCCCTCAGCGTTCAGGTCTATATCCTTGGGAACGTAGTAGAAGAAATCTTCAGTAAGGGCTACGCTCTCGCGGGTATCGAAGGCATAATAGTTACGGATGAAACCGTAGGGCTTGAAGCTGATCTTCTGCTTGGGCTTTTCCTCCTGGGCAAAAGCCGCAAAGGCAGCCGCAAGCAGAAGCGCTGCTGTAAACAGATATCTTTTCATAACTTAAAAGACCTCTTCCTTCGGTTCTGCGGGGGCATCGAAGCCGGATTCCTCACGACGGGGACGCTCTTCATGGCGAGGCCCGCGGTTTTCACGAC
>JAGAAU010000236.1 GCA_017615135.1 Bacteroidales bacterium
TCTTTGCCGAAGAATCCCGGATCTATGACGGTGCAGGCGGGTTTTTCGCTCCAAAGGACTATGGTCCGCACCTCTAGGAAATTAAAGCTGAAAGTCTTTATGTTCACGTATGCAAAATTACAAAACTTTATGTAACTTTGTGAATTCAGATTTAATTATGCACATAGGTGTAGCCGGAAATATTGGTAGCGGAAAGACGACACTCACCGGGATGCTCGCGGCCCATTATGGCTGGGAGCCACGCTACGAGGCCGTCAGCTACAACCCTTATCTGGAAGATTATTACAAGGACATTCCCCGCTGGTCTTACAATCTGGAGACTTATTTCCTGGCGCAGCGCTTCAAAGATGTGCTGGATATCGCCAAGTGCGACGGCGTGATTATCCAGGACAGGACCATCCTGGAGGGAGTGAACATCTTCGTGGCCAACAATCATGCCCTCGGCAACCTTACGGACCGCGACTTCGACACCTATATGCAGCTTTTCGAACTGCTGATGTCCACCGTTAAACTGCCGGACCTCCTGATTTATCTTCGCAGCGACGTGCCTCATCTGGTGCAGAACATCGCCAAGCGCGGGCGCGACTACGAGCAGGGAATGAGCCTGGAGTATCTCGCCGGTCTCAACGAGCGCTACGAAAAGTGGATAGCAGATTACAAGGGAAAGGTGCTGATTATAGACACTGAAAATCTGGATTTCAAGAATGTGCCGGAAGATTTTTCCGCCATTACAGACAAGATAGACGCCTTGCTTTACGGATTATTTTAATTTTTCAAAGATATGCACATCGCAATTGCAGGAAACATAGGCAGCGGCAAGACTACGCTCACAAAGATGCTGGCCTCCCATTACGGTTGGACTCCCCGTTTTGAATCCGTGGACTTCAACCCGTATCTGTCCGATTTCTATCAGGATATGGAAAGGTGGTCGTTCAACCTCCAGGTCTACTTCCTGAACAAGCGCTTCAAAGACGTGGTGGACATTTCCCGTTCAGACGAAGTGATTATCCAGGACAGGACTATCTATGAAGACGCCCGCATCTTCGCCCCCAACCTTCACGATATGGGGCTTATGAGCACCAGGGATTTCGAGAACTATTCAGACCTCTTCGACCTGATGATGTCGCTGGTAGGCATGCCGGACCTGCTGATTTATCTGCGTTCCACCATTCCTAACCTCATTTCCCAAATCCAGAAGCGCGGCAGGGAGTATGAGAAGAGCATACGCATAGACTACCTGAACGGCCTTAACGAGAAGTACGAAAACTGGATTGCAGATTATAAGGGCAACCTTCTTATAGTAGATGCAGACAAAGTAAAGTTCGGAGACCGTCCGGAAGATTTCGAGCAGATTACCAATATGATAGACGCGCAGCTCTTCGGCCTGTTCGGGAATGCACAAAAATAGATGATATGACAGAAAGACCTACAATAATCGAGTTCGTCGAATACTACAGCCGTAAATTTGCAGACCACGTCTATCTTCGCGAGAAGGTTGACGGAAAATGGACGGAAATCACCCAGGAGCAGACCAGGGAGACAGCATACCGCATAGGTGCCGGCCTGATGTTCCTCGGCCTGGAGAAGGGCGACAAGGTGGCGCTGCTTTCCGAGAGCCGTTCAATGTGGATTCTCGCAGAGCTGGGAGCCATGTACGCCGGTGCGACCGATGTGCCCCTTTCGGTGAACCTCGGGGCCGATGCAGACCTGATTTTCCGTATCAACCATTCCGACTCCAAGTGGATTTTCGTGTCCGGGAACATGCTGCCCAAGATACGCAAGGTCCTTCCCGAATGTCCTGCAGTGAAAAAGGTGATAGTCTTTGACGACACTGCGTTCGATTACGACACCCTGGGAGAGTCCGAGATGCGCATGTCCGAAGTGATGGAACTCGGAGACAAGTTCCTCGCTGAAAGGGAGAGCGAGTTCGTGGCCCGGTACCAGTCCGTAGGCCCGGACGATTTTGCCAACATCAGTTATACCTCCGGCACTACTGCAGATCCCAAGGGTATACTCCTTACCCATCGCAACTATACCGCCAACGTGGCTCAGGGCAGTTCCGTCATTTCGGTGGACGAGAATGCAGTCATGCTTATAATCCTTCCGCTGGACCACTGTTTCGCCCATGTGGCCGGAATGTATACGATGATGTACTATGGCGGTTCCATAGCGTTCGTGCCCATAGGCAAAAATTCGCTTGCCACCCTTAAGAACGTGCCCGTGGCAATCAGGGAGACGCGGCCCCATGTGATGCTTTCCGTGCCGGCCCTGGCCCGCAACTTCAAGAAGAACATAGAAAACGGCATCAAGGCCCAGGGCCCCACGGCCGTAAAACTCTATAATTTCGCCCTTAAGAATGCAATTGCATACAACAGGGAGTATTACAACCGCGGAGGTTTTATAAACTGGTGGCGCAAGCCCCTCATGCTGCTCTTCGACAAACTGATTTTCAAGAAGGTACGCGAGAGTTTTGGCGGCCGCATGCAGTTCTTTGTAGGCGGCGGAGCGCTTCTGGACATTGAACTCCAGCGGTATTTCTGCGCTGTCGGTATGCCTATGTTCCAGGGCTACGGCCTCACGGAGGCAACCCCTATCATCTGCTCCAACTCCATGGGACACGCCATCTTCGGCTCATCGGGCCGTATAGTCAAGCCCATGGACTGCAAGATCTGCGACGACAACGGAAACGAGGTGCCCATAGGGCAGAAGGGCGAGATAGTAATCCGCGGAGAAAATGTCATGGCGGGTTACTGGAAGAACCCTAAGGCTACGGAAGACACAATCGTGGACGGCTGGCTCCATACCGGAGACATGGGCTACATCTGCCCCTTCGATACAGACTTTCTCTATGTGGTTGGCCGCTTCAAATCCCTGCTCATTGGCTCTGACGGGGAGAAATATTCTCCCGAGGCCTTCGAAGACAGTCTTCCCGAGGTTTCGAAATTCGTCGAAGCGGCTGTGCTGCACAACAACCAGAATCCATACACCATTGCGCTGATCGTGCCCGCGAAGGACGCGTTGGCCGACTATGCGAAGGGGCTTGGTCTGGATCCTGCGAGCGTCGATGGCAAGAAAGCCATGCTTTCCAAGATTCAGGCGGAGATAGACAGCTATAAGACCGGAGGTCCGCACGACCATCTCTTCCCGGACCGCTGGCTGCCTGCTGCAGTGGTAATCTGCGACGAACCATTCACCATCGCCAACCAGATGATGAACTCTACCATGAAGATGGTGCGGCGCAAGGTGGAGGAACATTATGCAGACCGCATCACTTACGCCTATACCCCCGAGGGGAAGCAGCTCTTCAACGAGCGCAATCTGGCATCAATCAGCTAACTGTTAACCAAAATAATGCAAATGGAAAAGAATGTTTCTGGAAAGAGCTACACACCCGCTATCGTGGTGATGTTCGCCCTCTTTTTCATGATAGCCTTCGTTACGAACCTGGCTGGTTCCATGGGGGTTATCGTAACCAATCAGTTTGGCGCATCCAAGGCACTGAGCCAGTTGGGCAGCCTCGCCAATTTCATCGCTTATGCCTGCATGGGTATTCCTGCCGGCCTGATTCTCAAGCGTAAAGGATACAAGTTCACTTCGCTCGCAGCCGTCGTGGTAGGTCTGCTGGGTGTTGGGATCCAGTTCCTTTCCGGCTATGTGGAGTCCTTTGCGGTGTATGTGACCGGCGCTTTTGTGGCAGGTTTCTCGATGTGTATGCTCAATATCGTCGTGAACCCCATGCTCAACACCCTGGGCGGCGGCGGCAATAAGGGTAATCAGCTCGTTCAGTTCGGCGGTTCCTGCAATTCCATCGGCGGTACTGTCGCTCCCGTGTTCGTAGGCTGGCTGGTAGGCGGCTCCATTGCAGACGCTACCGTTGCGAAGGCTGCTCCCGTTATGATTATCGCCATGGCAATCTTTGCCATCGCATTCGTGGTGATATCCTTTACGAGCATCCCCGAACCTCATATGGAAACTGCCGAGGAGAAAGCTGCTCGCCTGGCCGGAAAAGCAGTCAAGGACAAACACAACGCCCTCTCTTTCCGTCATTTCATCTTCGGTGCCATTGCGATTTTCTTCTATGTGGGTATCGAGGTCGGTATCCCCAATACCGCCAATGTATATTTCTCCGGTCTGGATTGGGTAGGACCCGCCGTTACCGGTACCATCATCGGCGTTTACTGGTTCTGTATGCTGATTGGCCGTCTGCTCGGCGGCGCGGTGGGTGCTGCGGTTTCCAGCAAGAAAATGCTCCTCGGGACATCTGTAGTTGCGATAGCCCTCATAGTCTGCGCTATGTTCATCCCTGAAAGCTCGAAGTTCACCGTGGCTGAAATGACCATCCCCGTGAGCCTCCTTCTGCTTGTTCTCTGCGGTCTGTGCACCTCTATCATGTGGGGCGCAATCTTCAATCTTTCCGTAGAGGGGCTCGGTAAGTACACCGCGGCTGCTTCCGGTATCTTCATGACGCTGGTCTGCGGCGGCGGAATCATCCCCTTCCTGCAGAATGTCCTTGCAGACAAGGTTGGCTCGATGCAGAGTTACTGGCTGCTCGTGGCTTGCCTGTTATATCTGGTATTCTACGCTGCCGTCGGGAGCAAGAATGTTAATAAAGACATAAAGGTAGACTGAGAATAAGCTCATAAAATCTGATTTAAAACAATTCAAAACAGCTTCTGACATGGCAAAAGAATTCGTGGTCGGCGTCGATATCGGCGGCCAGACCTCCAAGATTGGCGTAGTGGATGTTCATGGCGAAATTCTCGCCCAGAGCGTCATACGTTCGGATATTTACGGCTCGGACGCGTCGGCATACATCGAGGCCCTTGCCAAGGCGGTTGAAGAGTGTATCGCCGCGGCCGGAAAAACGAACGACGATATCCGCGGCGTGGGCGTGGGTGCCCCGAACGGTAACTATTATACCGGCGATGTAGCCTTTGCTCCCAACCTTGCGTGGGCGGCCGATTCGGCGGTCCACCTCAAGGCGGAACTGTCCCGCGCGCTTGGCGGACTGCCCGTCACCGTTACCAATGACGCAAATGCCGCCGCTCTGGGCGAAATGACCTACGGTGCGGCCAAGGGCATGAAAGATTTTATCATGATTACCCTCGGAACCGGTGTCGGCAGCGGGATTGTCATCGACGGCAAGGTCGTTTACGGACATGACGGATTTGCCGGTGAACTCGGCCACACCACTGCGGTCCGCAACAACGGCCGTATGTGCGGCTGCGGGCGTGCCGGCTGTCTGGAAGCCTATTGCTCCGCTATGGGCATTGCCCGTACCGCCCGCGAGTGGCTCGCCGCGACCGACGAACCTTCGCTGCTGCGCGACCTGGAAAATATCACTTCCAAGGATATTTACGATGCGGCCAAGAAAGGCGATGCCTTTTCGCTTCGCGTCTTCGAATATACCGGAACTCTACTGGGACGCAGTTTCGCTGAGTTTATCGCCTTCAGCGCACCGGAAGCCATCGTGCTCTTCGGCGGTCTTGCCCGTGCGAAGGAATTTCTCTTCGAACCGATGCAGAAGGCCATGAACGACAATGTGCTCCGTATCTGGAAGGGCAAGGTGAAAATCATCTTCTCTTCCCTTAAGGAAAACGATGCCGCCATACTCGGCGCATCTGCCCTTGCATGGTAACAACAACCAAAAAATTAATATCAAAATGAAAGTTTTTAAATTTATTGCAATTGCTTCCGCAGCCCTCGCAATCGTGGCTTGCGGAAATTCCAAGTATCCCGCCGGCGCTACCAAGGAGCAGAAGGCTCAGATTGATTCCATCGCCCCCAGCAAGGCTCAGATTGATTCCGTGAGCTATCTTCTCGGAATAAACTACGGTGCTTTCCTGGTACAGCAGGGTTTCAAGGATGATGTGGAAATGGGTCAGCTCTTAAAGGGCATCAAGGACTTCCTTGCCGCAAAGGGTGAGATGAACGATCCCGACTTTACCGAGCAGTTCCCTATCAATCCTATGGATATGGGTGCCATCATCGGACGTTATGTAGAGCAGAAGGAGTCTGTCAAGGGTGTGAAGAACCAGATTGAGCAGGATAACTTCCTCGCCTCCAACGGCGCCAAGGAAGGTGTCAAGACCACTGCATCCGGTCTTCAGTACGAGATTCTCGAGCAGGGCAACGACGTTGTAGCCGGCCCGGCCGACACCGTTAACATCAATTACACCGGCAAGTTCGTAGACGGTAAGGTGTTCGATGAGAATACTGAGATCGATATGAACCTCGATAGGGTTGTTCCCGGCTTCCGCGAGGGTCTTCAGCTCGTTGGCGAGGGTGGTTCCATCGTGATTTATGTGCCTTCAGAGCTTGGTTACAAGGATGGCCAGCGCAATCCTTACACCGGACAGTACACCATCGAGGCCAATAAGCTTCTCA
>JAGAAU010000237.1 GCA_017615135.1 Bacteroidales bacterium
AACATGAGGGCCATCGCACGCGACTTTGCAGTACAGGGCGATGCCCTTTGGAATCTCTTCCACGCCAAGGATCCCAAAGACCACGAGTGGCATTACAGGGGTCTCGCAGAGGCTCTCAAAGAACTGGACGGGACATTCGCTTATCAGGAATTCGTTAATCTTATCAACCAAGTTTTTGCATAATGGAAGCAATTAAAATATCCCTGGACGATTATGTCCTGTCCGGCGGTGGGTTCAACGGTGAAAGCTATGACCTCAAGAGCGACCCTTCAGTGATGCTCAAACTCTATTTCCCTGGCAAGATCCAGCAGCCTCTGGACGAAATGAACCTTGCCCGCAAGGTTTATGACATGGGCATCCCCACTCCTGAGCCCGGGGAATATGTGGTAACGGAAGACGGCCGGTATGGCATTCGCTTCAGGCGCATACTGGGCAAGAAATCCTATTCCCGCGCCACCGGTGACGAACCGGAAAAAGTCGCGCAGTTTGCAGCAGAATTCGCTGGAATGTGCAAATTGTTGCATTCCACTCACGTGGATACTACACAGTTTGAGAACGTCAAGGACAGGTATTATCGCCTGCTGAAGGAGAATCCCTTCTTCACTGCTGCCGAAAAGGACAAACTCACCCGTTTTATAGCTGATACGCCCGACGAGGATACCGCCATTCACGGCGACCTCCAGTACAGCAATGCCATTTTTGTCGGGGACCAGCGCTATTTCATCGACCTCGGAGACTTCTGCTGGGGCAATCATCTCTTTGACATAGGCATGGTTTATCTCTGCTGTTACCTGAGCGGCGAAGACTTCATCAGCGAGACTTTCCACATGCCCAAGGCCCTCGCCATGAAATTCTGGGACAACTTCGCCCCGGTCTATTTTGGCGAAGGAATACCGCTCAAGGAAATTGAAGAGCTGGTGCGCCCTTATGCGGGCCTCAAGACCCTTATCATCGAAAGGGACAGCAAGTGCCCGATGCCTGAATTCCGCGCCGCTCTCAAGTCCATCCTTTTATGAGAAAACTGATTCCTCTGGCGCTGCTTCTGCTGGCATCCGTGTCTTCCATGGCCCAGGACCGCTTTGTGTTCACTCCGCAATGGACGGCGCAGGCGCAGTTCGCCGGCTATTATGTGGCGCAGGAGAAGGGCTTTTACCGGGATGCGGGATTGGAGGTGGAAATAGTACACCCGTCCATAACGCTTTCCGCCATGAGCCGAATCAGACGCAATGAGAGCCAGGCAACCACGCTGCAGCTCTGCCAGGCGATGGAAATAATAGACGGCGGCATACCGCTGGTGAACATACTCCAGACCTCGATGAACAACGCCATGGTCATCGCATCCCGCAGGGGGGTGGATCCGCTTACCCAGAAAGGGGCGCGTGTGGGTATATGGAGCGCAGGTTTCGGCCAGCTGGCTATATGCATGAGCATCAAAGACGGCCTGGACTACGAATGGGTACGCTTTGCAACCAACGTCAACCTGTTTATCAAAGGTGCCATAGATGCCACCCTGGCAATGAGCTACAACGAGTATTACCAGCTGATCCAGGCAGGTTATGAACTGGACGACAACAACGTTTACCGCTTCTGCGATCACGGCTACAATGTCCAGGAAGACGGCGTGTATATGACCCGTGAGTATTATAATAAGCATAAGGAACAGGCCCGCAATTTTGCCGCTGCCAGCCGCCGTGGCTGGGAATGGGCGGCGGAGCATCCGGAGGAGACTTTGGATATCGTGATGAAGTACGTCACGGCGGATCACATAGCCACCAACCGCGTAATGCAGGAGCTGATGCTGAAGGAAATACTCAGGTTGCAGGTTGACCGCGAATCGGGTGTGCGTGAATTCCGTGTGAGGCCGGATATGGTGAAGATTGCCAGCGACCTCATGGTTGAGTACAGGATGATAGATCACCCGGTAACGTTCGAACAGCTTACGGAGGAATAGGCATATGAAGAATCCGATTCAATACATACGCCAGTCGCTTTCCCGCAAGCTCAGTCTCTGGATTGTATTCTTCGCTGCTATTATTTTCAACGTGGCGCTGGGATTCTTGTTTACCCAGTCGCTCAAGGCAGTGCGGCAAGAGGCTGTCAACCGCGCCACCAAGGAGTTGGACAATACTGTACTGCGCGTGAATTCCGTACTTCAGTATGTGGAGCAGGCCACAGACAATACAGACTGGCTCGTGCTTCGGCATCTGGACGCACCGGATTCGATGTTCGTCTATTCCCGCCGCATACTCCAGAACAATCCGGATCTCAACGGCTGCTCCATTGCCTTCGAACCTTATTATTTCAGGGATCGCGGCCGCTACTTTTCCGCCTATTCATACTACGACGGCGATCAGATCCAAACTACGCAGGAAGGGAACGATGCATACGAGTATTTCTACATGGACTGGTATCAGACGGCAAAGTTGCTGGACCGCCCCGTCTGGACCGAACCTTTCTTTGATTTCAATCCTGAAGTTCACAGCTCCACGGTGATTATTGCTTCATATTGCAAGCCCTTGAAAGACGAAGCAGGGAACTATATCGGTACAATTTCTACCGACCTTTCGCTGGACTGGCTATCGGAGACTATTTCCGCCCTCAAGCCCTATCCGAATTCCTACAGTATCATGATAGGCGAGGGAGGCACGTATTTCGTACACCCCGACAAGGACAAGCTCCTCTACCAGACTATTTTTACCCAGACGCTGAAGAATCCCAATCCTGAATTGTCGGCCCTGGGGCACGCCATGCTCCGCGGCGAGGAAGGAATGCGCGAGCTGCAGGTAGACGGCGTGGACAGCTATGTGTTCTATAAACCGCTGGGAGAGACCGGCTGGAGCGTTGCCATAGTATGCCCTGGAAGTGATATTTTCGGGGGATACCTGAGATTGCAGCACATAGTCATGTTCATCGTGGTCATAGGACTCCTGCTTATGCTGCTTGTGTTCAGCCGTATAGTGACCTACGAACTCAAGCCCCTGAGGAGCCTTGCAGACCAGACCGATACCATTGCAAAAGGAAGCTTTGACCAGCTGTTGCCGCAAGATAACCGCAGCGACGAAATCGGCCGCCTGAGCCATTCCTTCGCCGGTATGCAGCAATCACTGGTGCGTTACGTGGAACAGCTTAAGGAGACTACCGCGACCAAGGCATCCATTGAGAGTGAGCTCAAGGTGGCAAGTGCGATACAGGCCAGCATGCTGCCGCGCATTTTCCCTCCTTTCCCCGAGCGCAAGGACATAGATCTCTACGCCTCCATGAAACCGGCCAAAGAAGTCGGTGGCGACCTCTTCGACTTCTTCCTGCGCGACGAAAAGCTCTTCTTCTGCATCGGAGACGTGAGCGGGAAGGGCGCGCCGGCCGCCATGCTCATGGCGGTTACGCATTCGTTGTTCCGTGCCGCATCTGCGCACGAA
>JAGAAU010000238.1 GCA_017615135.1 Bacteroidales bacterium
ATTTCAGATGGTCTACATAATGCAGGGGATAATTTGCCGCTATTCCGGTTATCATGGAGCCTATCCCCAATATTATTACAGACAGAGAGGGACGGAAAAGAGCCACCAGACCAAGGGCGAACGCCGACCCTGCAAGTATGGAAACGACTATCCACACCACGTCTGCAAAGCGTTTATAGGAAAGCCAGAGCACTATGCAGATAAGCAGAACCGCGATTCCAAGAGCCAGGAAACTGTCCTTTTTGATTCGGCTCGCATTCTCTACGGCTACTTCCGGTCCTCCCGTGCTGAATATCTCTATTGCAGGATACTTTGCCGACGTCTGCTCCTCTGCCTGTTTCACAAGACTTACAAAAGCTGCGTTATTGCCGCTCTCACTGCCTCCAAAGGGCGATATTGCGAACGCAATACCAGTCTTGCCGTCTGCCGCAAACAGAAAACCGTCCCTTACGTTTGCCGAGCTGGCAGGGCGAAGAGCCGCCAGACGGCCAAGCACAGGCTGAAAGATTCCAAGCGGGTCGCTCTTCCAATAATCCGTTGCATAGGATGAAAAGGGCGACATCAGGCTCAGTTTTAGCTGGGCGAGTTTCTCGCCTCTGTAGCCTGGAGTGTTCAGTAGAGAATCGGCACGGGCGTAATCTTCCGGTCTCATAAAGAGAGGCCAGTTGGAACAAATGAAGGAAAAGGCGTCGCCCAGGGCACTTTCATCCGTGCAGATAATACTTTCCTTTACAAGGGAATCGCTGTCAAGAGCCTCCAGACAAGCCCCGAATTCCAGCATGGCATCTTCTACATCATCTTCGGTACTGTCCGAGTCTTCCTTTGGAGAGAAGAATACGGCAATTCTGTCAGAAGAGCCAAGTTTGCCGTAGATTTCTGTATATTTCTTTGATTCAGAGTCTTTTGGGAGGAAGGCATTTATATCCTCTTCATATTCAATCCTGAGGGCGGAAAGTGCGCAGAGGGCAAGCAGCACACAAAGCAACAGCCCGGCCAGCCATTTTCTGGCCGAGAAAAAATCGTATATGGCAAGAACGGTCTTTCTCATTTAAAAATCCTCCTTGCCAGCGTGCGCGGCCAGCCATAAACTAAGGCAATAAGCAGCAGCACAGTGTTAAGAATAAAGATACGGCTGAAATCCGCAAACGGCCGGAAATGGGTAACCCGCTCTCCCTGAGGAGGATAGAACACCCTCAGCGGCAGACTCTCCAGCTTCACTCCCCTCCAGGCACATAAGACCAGCAGTGCCAACTCAGCTTCATAGCGGGAAGGAATCAGCTCCAGGGGCGGCAGTTTCTTAAGAGGATAGGCCCTGTAGCCGGTCTGGGTATCCGGAAGACTAATCCAGGTATTTACCGTAAACTGGAAATTCGAGAAACGGTTTGCAAATGTGTTTCCGGACGGCATGTTCTCTGCGTTCAGGCATCGGCTACCCACTATAAGGGCTCCGTCGCTGCCGTTTATCGCATCGAACACGGCAGGCAGGTCTTCGGGGAAATGCTGGCCATCCGAATCGATGGTTACTGCATAATCGAAACCACGCTCCAGTGCACGCCGGAATCCGGCTTTCAGCGCTTCACCCTTACCGCGGTTTTGTGGAAGGACTATCAGGTCCAGGTTCAGAGCGGAATTTTCCAGCAGTTCTGTACTGCCGTCTGTGCAGCCGTCGCAGACTGCGATGAGAGGTCGCCCCTGGGCAATTATGCGCCTTGCAATTTCAAGCACGGTGCCGGCGTTGTTATACACCGGCATCACTACGCATATACTGTATTTAGGGGCGGAATCCATCTTATTGTTTTCTGGTTTTCAGCAGGGTATATCCCCCAGACTGGTCTTCCATCAACACGGAAGTAATCTGTCCGTTGTTTTTATCGGCTTCAAGAGTCAGTCTCACGAACATCCTTTTCATATCTCGCTTGCGGGGTGTAAGGATTATTGTCCAGACCTTGCCGCCTCCATCGTCGCATACAATATTGAAAAATGCGGGATCAAGAAGACGAGATGGAACGGGCATTCCGGATTTGGCAGCGTCCAGCTCCATTGTTTTACTCTCCGGGCTGCGGCTCTCAATGCTCATTTTGCCTTCTTCGCGCAGAATAAGGGTGCCGGAGCCGGTAATATCCCTTTCCAGCATATCGGAATGACGGGTGAGCGAGTAATCATAGCTTGCCGGGGGCCTGTTGGCATTTTCAACAGCAGAGCAGACTATTTCCGCCTCCTCCGGAGGAAGCGCCGCCTGCAACTGGAAAGCCATGCAGGAAAACAGGAATGTGAGTGCGAGTCGCCTTTTCATCTACTTGACGATTAATACACAACCGGCCATTATCAACATGACTCCAAGCCATTGCGTCCAAGCCACATTCTCGTGGAAAACCATAAGAGCGGCTATCATTCCGAACACATAGCTTATGCAGGACAAGGGATATGCAATACTGAATGGATAATGCTTCAGGATGTGGAACCAGAGTATGGTGGCAAGCCCGAAGCAGACTCCACAGGCCGGATACCAGTAATTGGTAAGCTGGCTGCGGAAGAAGTCCCACTTCCACTGGAAAGGACCGGATTGAGCCAACCCTAGTTTAAGCAGCACCTGCCCGGCGCATAGGAATAGGGCCTGTAATACGCTGAGCGATATCAGTTTCCACATATACTTTTCAATTTAATTACAGAATTGGACCTGAATGGCCCGTCATTTAAAATAGCGCACGAAGACCTGTCCAAAGCGGCCTGGGCCACTGCACGGGCGCAGACGGAGAGATTGCTGCCGAATTCTGCGCAGCAGGCCTTCCAGTCTATGATTTTATTTCCGTCGTTCCGGTCGCAGTCTATATTTACGACGGAGCCGGTACGGAAAATTTCTACATCCTCCAACTCGCACAGGGCACCATCCGCCTGGCTGGAGAGCAGCATTACCACTGCGGTTTCGCTGCCGTCTTCGCCCGGAAGTACCCGGAACATAGGAGACATCTCCTCGAAGGCACAAACGAGCGCATTGTCGCCAAGGCCATTCTGAATTCGCAGGAATGCATCCAGCAGGGCGCTTTCGAAAGATATCGCAGAGTGGGAATAAGTAGCGTTGTATGAATGGCAGCCCAGCCTGATTGCAAGCAGAGACGCAATGGTGTTGTGGGTAGACTGCATGAAAGCGGTTGGGCTTGGGGCTTTGCCGCCATCGGGATCGTGCAGGGCGGTAAAGAAGGCCTCTGTAGAGAGCAGACAACCGTAACCGGTGCCGCAGAGTATTGCATCAGGGCACTTTACACCAGCCTCTTCCAACACCTTTTCAGTACACCAGACGGCTCTCTTCATCATGGGCGTCATGCGGCGGGCCTCCATTATGGAGAGTATAGACTTGTAGTCCGGTTCGCAGGAGGCTGCATCCACGAAGCAGACGGCACGTATATATACTTTCTTTGCCGTCATATCTTCTTGAAAATTAAGGATGTATCGTTTCCTCCGAAGCCAAAGGCGTTGCAGAGGGCATATTCCAGAGAATGCTCTTCTGAGGATTTTCCGGTGAACGGGGTAATGCAGGCAGAGTCTGCTTCTTCCCAGTTCAGGTTTGTCGGGATGAACGAGTGCTGCATGGCGAGCAGGCAGTATACAGCTTCAATCGAGCCGGAAGCGCTGGTAGTGTGGCCCGTAAAGGGTTTGGTGGAAGAGACCAGAGGATAATTCTCCCCGAACAGCCGGCGTATGGCTGCCGATTCGCTGGCGTCGTTATTGGGTGTGGAGGTGCCGTGTGCGTTAATGTAGGATACCGCTGAAGGGGGTACTGCAGCCATTTCAAGGGCAGATTTCATTGCAAGGAAGGCTCCCTGACCTTCCGGCGACGATGCGGTCTGATGGTATGCGTCGCAGGCGTTCCCCCAGCCGCAGAGTTCTGCAATTGCGCGTCCTCCCCTCTCGCGAACAGATTCTTCGGATTCCAGTATGAGGAAGGCCGCCCCTTCTCCAAGGTTCAGGCCTTTTCTGTGGGCATCGAAAGGGCGGCAGGGTTCGTCGGAAAGTATCATCAATGAGTTGAACCCATGCAGATGATAGTCTGACAGGCACTCGCTGCCACCTGCGGCAACTGCCCTGCAACGGCCTGAGCGAATCAGAGCAGCTCCGGTAATCATGGCATTTGCAGCTGATGAACAAGCAGTAGAGAGGGTTGTGGCGATTTTAAACCCTCCTGCAAGGTCTGCCATATCTTCAGTAGTGGCTCCGCAATCGTGAGGAACTTCGAATCTCGGGAAAGTGGCTTCGGTTCTGTCCATCCCGCCCACGGTTGTGCCGCTGATCAGGGCGGAATCCGCAAGAATTTCTGCGGAAAGTCCTGCGTCGGAAATGGCTTCCCTCAGCGCCAGGGCACCCAGAAGGGACGTACGCGGCAGGTTGCAGCCGGCATCTATCCCCAGAAGCTGTCGGAGCTGGTCGTTGGTGAATTTGACCTCACCCGCAGGCAGATTCGTAAGAGCGGTCTTCAGCAGGCGCGGGAACGCTATCCCGCTGCGTCCTTCCTTAAGAGCGCGCAGATTCTCTTCGCTGCCCAACCCCAGGGCCGAGCAGATACCGATTCCGGTAACGAATATGCGGGTGCCGGAACTCACTTGGTGCGGTTTTCCTTTACGTATTCTGCGAGCGTCCGGACCGATGCAAAGACCTTTTTGCCTTCCTGGGGCGATGTGAGCTTGATTCCGTAGTTCTTCTCCAGCAGCACTATAAGTTCCAGCACGTCTATGGAGTCCAGACCGAGCCCCTCACCGAAAAGAGGTGCGTCTGTTTCTATCTCCTCGGGAGTCATCCCCTCCAGATTAAGGGCATCGATGATTTGAAGCTTGATTTCGTTGATCAGTTCGTTCATATTATCTGAAATTACTTGTTCTCTATTAAAAATGCGTATGCTTCGTAGTCTTCTTCACTTTTGTAGTCTACCCAGGTGCAGAGGGCAGATGTGGTTACAGGATCCTGAAAGACGCATTCCAGGCATTCCTGAATCTTTTCCCTGTCGGGGTTAGGCAGCACAAAACAGCTGGAATCCCCTTTGTAGCGGTTACGGATGCAGATTTCTCCCGTTACTATATTGGGCAGTGTATAGACGAACAGGGCCGGGCTCGGGAAATAGTTCTCCGCCTTGCATCCGGCGTTGAATTCCAGGTCGTTCTGCAGGCATCCGTTGTGGGTAAACGCCACCACCGCGCGGTCTTCCCTTGGCTCGAAGCGGCCTTCTGTGCCCTCCAGAAGAAGTTCCGTGGCCAGGAACCCGAGCTTGCAGTGGAGATCCATCTTGAAGAACTTGGGATAATCCGGTTTAAGGGAAGTGTAGAGTGAATGCAGGAAGCCCTTGCCGTCGGGAACTACTTCGCGCTGAATGTCGTTTACCGTAGCCAGGCCGGGAGTGATTCTGGAAATGCCGAGCAGTTTCATCTTGCACCTCCTTTTCTGAATAATGCAGCAGCGTTGCAGCCGCCGAAGCCGGACAGCAGTTTGATGAAGGAATTCCCGTCTGCAAGCCTGGGAACTGGCGATGCGTCTACGGGATAGCTGACTCCCCCGCCGGTGAATCCGGGTGTGGGAAGCACCAGTCCTTTGTCCAGGGATTTGATGGACAGGATGCTTTCAAGAATACCAGCAGCCCCCATTGTGTGCCCGAATACTGATTTCATGGCGCAGACGGGAACGTCCAGAAGACCGGCCCTTGAAAGGGCGACGGATTCCATTTCATCGTTATAGGCCGTGCCGGTTCCGTGTACGCTGACAAAGGCGGGCCTTTCCTCACAATGAGGAAGCACGGCACGCAGGCAATTGTAGCTGCCTTCGCCTGTGCGGGACGGGCCTGAAATATGGTTGGCATCGTTGCGGACTGCTCCGCAGACAATTTCCCAGGGCGCGAGTTGCGTATCATCGCTTCTGCCGAGTACCATGCAGGCCGCAGCTTCTCCGAGATTAAGACCGTCCCGGTCTGCGCAGAAAGGCCGGCAGCGATTTGCCGACAACGCCTTAAGACACTGGAAACCAGATACAAAGAAGCCGCAGTAGGCCTCCGCGCCGCAGACGACCACGCGGTCGTAGCGGGTGGAGGAGGTGAGGAGGCGGCGGGCGTGGATGAGGGCCGCGAGGCCCGAGATGCACGCGACGGACACCACGACAGGGGTGGACGGATTGCCGAAGAATGAGGCAATTCTCGCCGCCGGAACATCCAAAGGCGCTTCACCAGGGCAGTTGTCCAGGCGCTCGATATTTCCCTTGGTGGATGAGATGATAAAAGCCGTACGGGGAGAAGCTGGATCCGTACCGCTGGCCTCAATTGCTCTGCCGGCAGCCAGGATAGCAACTTTTTCGAAGAATGAATAGTTTTCAGGGATACCTGCCTTAACGGCTTCTGCTTCTACCTGCTCCCTGTCGAAAAGGGATGCATAGAAAGGATCCTGAATGCCAAAGGTGCCGACATGCCTGCGAAGACAGCTGCGTCCCTCCAGATATGCGGAAAGGTTTTCCTCAGATCCGAAGGCCAGCGGCGTAATCGCATAGTCGGAAAGTATGGCCGTTCTAACCGTCATTCAGGCTGGCTTGCTGTTTTAATTATCGCGGAAGCTATCAGTTCTCCTTTGCTGTCCTTCACTTCCACCAAAGCCATAAAGATACTGAAAAATTCTTCAATTACCGAAACTTCGGTAAGCAATCTTTCGCCGACCTTGGGTAAACGCCGGACGTCCAGTTTTTTAACTGCTCCAAGATAGCCTATTGAGACGGGACGATATCGTATGTATTTTGCCACATATCCGGTGAGCACGGCGCAAGACTGGGCCATATGCTCAATCAAACCGCCTTCCCTCAAGGCACCGTCCAGTACGAAAACCGATTCCGGGCCCACCAGGAATTCTGTCTCCGCTCGGTGTTCGTCGCAATACAGAAGCCTGTCTACGAATACGAAGGGCGGCCTCTGGAGCATCAGTTCGCTTACAGTAATATCTTCAAACGGCTTCATTCCAGAAATCGTAAAAATTAAACCATTGGTAAGGATATTTGCGCACCATTTCTTCGAGCAGTCCCGCGAAGGACGTAGCCATCAGTTCGAGCTTGCCATTCCGGGAAAGATCGCTTTTGGAAATATCCGGAAGCCATTTATGGTAAACATGGTAGGTACGCATCGAATCCTTCATCACAAAAAGCGCATAGGCGCGGGCGTTTCTTGCGGCCGCAAGGGTAAAAGGGCCTGCAGGAAGGGAGACATCCTGGCCGAAGAACCTGACTCTCAGGCTCTTTTGGGAACCGAACAGACGATCTGCCGGCATACATGCGATATTCCCGTTGGCAAGGGCCTCGTTCATGGTAAATATATGGGACATGTCTTCCCGCACCGGCACCATCACCACATTCCTTTTTGAGAAGATGCTGCTTCGGCCCTTCATCATCTGTTCCGTCTCACCGGCATACACCAGCGTATAGATGGTTTTGGGCGATTTGAGAGCGTATCCGGCCATTTCCGGATTACCCACATGGGCGAACAGCTGAAGGAAGCCTTCCGGCATTGCCGTCAGCTCCGCGAAGGTGTCCATATCGTCTGATACTATCCTGAAATTCTTGCCGGCATACATTGCAAACCGGTCCAGGACCACTTGCCCGAGGGCAAATTCGTTTCGATATACGGAGAAAAACGACTTGACCGGCCCCCGCCCGATTCTCTTCTTGTAAAAAGCGAAAGAGGAAACGAAGGCCCGCCTGTCGAAAATCATGTAGAACGGTATCACCAGCCCCATCACGAAGTACATGACAGGAAGGGGTATAAAACGCAAAAGCAGCACAAGGCTGCGCTGCATCAGGGCCGTGCCGCCGGTTTTTCCGCGCCAGTCCTTATGATGGTATGCCCCCATTCACTGAGTGCGTTCGTGCACGAAAGTGCAGAACTGAGAGAAGGTTTTAAGGCTCTTGAAATCTTCAGGCTTCATTTTGAAACCGAATTCGCTTTCCACCATCACCACTACGTCAACCACCTCGAGGCTGTCTATGCCCAGGTCTTCGGCAAGCCTGGCATCCGGGGAAATCTTATTTTCATCTATTTCAAGCTCTTCAACGAGAAAGCTCCTGACCTTTTCTTCAATCTGATTGTAATCCATAACGAGTTACTTGGTGGAAAGAAGTTCTAAATCCTTGCGGAGAAGCATTTTAGGCTCCATCATGGAAACCTTCTGGAACAAAATGATCTGATTCCCGAGAGAAAGGTGCACCTTGTCTTCGTGCTTTCCTTTACGCCACCACTTGTAGAAAGAAACTGGCTCGTTCTCAAAGGGAATCCTTGCCATGATTCCGCTGGAATATCCAGGATAATCAATTATGAGCTTCAGGCCCATTATCCTTTTAAAATAATCGGGGTCGGCACGGCGCAGC
>JAGAAU010000239.1 GCA_017615135.1 Bacteroidales bacterium
CCCCGGCCAGAGAGCAGTCCGAGCATCAAAGAAAGAAGTATGCAGATTGCGCGTTTCAGGAAAAAATCTTACTTTTGTACTTTGCAAATTTAGGAAAAAATTGCAATTGAGGAAAATTAAATACCTGTTTCTTGCGGCGATGCTGATATTTGCCGCTGCGCACGATTTGGAAGCGCAGCGTCCGCGCCGTTCCAGAGGACAGACTTTTTCCTCCCAGATTGCAGAAAAAAAGGTCATTCTGCCTGATTCTCTCGAACTTGCCCGCCGGGACTCTATACGTATAGCCGACTCCCTCTTCCGCGTGGATTCCGCCGCCCTTATGAAGAATTCCTCCCTGGCCGCACCTGCCTTTTCCGTGGCGCGCGATTCTGTCATCGAGAACTTCACGGACGGCAAGCGCATGATCCACTATTACGGAGATGTGAAGGTTAACTACCAGAATATGTCCCTGACGGCCGAGAGAATGGATTACGATGTGAATACGGGCACCGTGCATGCCTATGGCGTATACGACTCGCTTTCAGGTGAATGGAAGGGGCGGCCGGTGATGACCGAAGGGCAGAAGGTGTATAATATGGAGGAGTTGCGCTACAACTTCAACTCCGGCAAGGCCCGTATCAAGAACATGATCACCAACGAGGATGACGGAATCCTGCATGGCCGAAACATCAAGATGATGCCGGACAAGTCCATCAACATCACCAACGGCAAATACACCGTCTGCGACTGCGACCATCCTCACTATTATCTGCAGCTGACGGCTGCGAAGGTGGTCACCAAACCCAGTCAGAAGATAGTTTTCGGCCCGGCCTACGTCGTGATCGAGGACGTGAAGGTTTATCCCCTGGTGCTGCCGTTCGGTTTTGTGCCCAAGCGTCCCAAGCGCGCCACCGGCATCCTCTTCCCTACTTTCGGCGAGGAAACCGCCCGAGGCTTCTATATGAGGGATCTGGGTATGTACTTCGTTTTCGGGGATTATCTGGACTTCTCCGCCACCGGGGACTATTTCACCCTCGGCTCCTGGGCTCTGGACCTGAACTCCCGCTACAAGGTCAATTACAAGTTCAACGGTTCCTTCTCGATGAACTACTCCGACGACCGCACGGGAGAAAAAGGCAGCGCCGACTATATGCAAAGCACCAACTTCGGCCTGCGCTGGAGCCATACGCAGGACTCCAAGGCGCATCCGGGGACATCCTTCAGCGCATCCGTCAACTTCTCGAGCCCGAGCAACAGCCGGTACAACTCCCGCTCCGTCAATGAGGCCCTGCAGAATCAGGCATCATCCTCCATCTCCTTCTCGAAGAGCTTCGGAGGCAAGGCGACGCTTTCGCTGAATGCTCTGCACTCGCAGAATTCCAGGGACAGTTCATATACCTTCACTCTGCCTAACCTGACCTTCTCCATAGCCACTTTCTATCCCTTCAAACGCAAGAACAGGGTAGGAAAGGAGCGCTTCTACGAGAAGTTCTCGCTGTCGTACAATACCACTCTGCAGAACAAGATAGGGTTCAAGGCCTCCGAATTCATGGAGGACGGTTTCTTCGACAGGTTCCAGAATGGCATGACGCATAACTTCAGCATCGGCCTGCCCAGTTTCAGCCTGTTCAAGTATATAACCGTCTCCCCTTCCGTCAGCTACGGCCAGAACTGGTTCTTCCGCACGAACGATGCACATTATGACCCTGAGACGGGAAAGATAGTGACGGAAATGAGCAAGGCGTTCTCGCATCTGGGCATCACCCAGACCTATTCCGGTGCCTTGTCCGCCAGCACCAGGCTCTACGGTATGTTCAACTTCGGCAAGTATCATCGCGTGCAGGCCATCAGGCACGTGGTTTCGCCTTCCCTGTCGATGTCCTTCAGCCCGGATCTTGCCACTTATGCGAACGGTTACCGCACCCTAACCTACACCGATGCCAACAACGAGGTCAAGACCTACGAATACAACATCTACCGCGGGCAGCTTTATTCTCCTCCGGGAAGCGGTCGCTCCGCGACGGCATCCTTCTCTGTTGGAAACAACCTCGAGGCCAAGGTCAGGGATTATGCCGATACCACCGGCACAGGCAGCAAGAAGGTCAAACTTATCGACCAGCTGAGCCTGCGCTCCGGCTATAACTTCCTCGCGGACTCGCTGAAATTCAATACCATAAGCATGTCGATGTCCACCTCGCTCTTCGGCAAGGTCAGCATCAGCGCCAGCGCGAACTTCGATCCCTATGCCGTGGACCAGAAGGGCAGGAGGTTCAATGAATGGGCCATTAATGAAGGCCAGGGTTTCGTCCGATTCACCAATGCGTCCGCTTCCCTCTCGTATTCCCTCTCCGGCAAAGGCTCCATGAAGGGCAATGACGGCAGCAAGGCGGCTCAGGGCGAAGGTGGCGGCGGAATGTCCGGAGGCTCCCCTGCAGATTATTATAAGAGGATTTACACGCACCCGTACACGGGCGAATATATTCCGGGCGGCTGGCTCTACTACACCAACCCCAACGTTCCCTGGTCCACGAACTTCAGCTATACCTTCAGCTGCAACAGAACCTGGGTTGTGAACAACACCACCAAGATGCTGGAAACAAAGAACAGCATCACGCAGACAGTGCGTTTCAACGGCAATGTCAAACTCACGCCGAAGATGAACATAAACGTGTCTTCCGGCTATGATATACAGATGAAGAAAGTGACCACCACACAGGTCAGCGCGACTTACGATCTGCACTGCTTCAACATATCCGTTTCCTGGGTGCCTACGGGCACATGGCAGTCCTACAGTTTCCGCATCCAGGCCAATGCGGCGGCACTTGCGGACCTCCTCAGATTCAAGAAGAGCAGCAGCTTCTGGGATAATTGATTTTATTTGCAATTATTCCTTTTTATTGCTATATTTGCACATCAAACAAAGCGGTCCCGTTCCGGGGTGCTTTATTAAATTTTCATATATGCCACACACTCTTTTCGAGCTCAATAAGATGAGTAGAGAGCAGCTCGAGACCATTGCAAATCAGTACAGTATCAAAAAGATCAAGAATCTTGAAGATGCCGACCTCGCCTTTGCCATCCTGGATGCCCAGGCGACGGAAGCATCCCATCAACCCGATGAAGACAAGCCCAAGGCCCGCAGGGGGCGTCCCCGCAAGGAGTCTCCGGCCGCAAAGGCCGAAAAGGGCAAGGCAGAGCCGAAACCGGCTGAGCCTGCTAAGAAAGAAGAAGCCGCACCCGCGCCTGCACCTGCTGCCGAGCCTGTGGCGGCAGAAACTCCCGCTCCCAAGAAGCGCGGCCGCAAGCCTAAGGCCGCACAGAGCGTTGAGGCTGCTGCAGAAGCAAAGCCGGCGGAGCCCGTGAAAGAGCCTGCAAAGGTTTCCGAAGAGAAGCTTAAAGACCAGGCCCGCGAACTCGCGAAGGAGAATCTGGACCAGGCCAGGGCCGATTTCCTCAAGCCTCATGCCCAGAAGCAGCCTCAGCCCCAGCCCCAGAAGCCCAAGGTCCCCGAATATGAAGGCACCGTGGAGGCCACCGGAGTGCTGGAGGTGATGCCGGACGGATACGGCTTCCTCCGTTCTTCAGACTACAATTATCTCAACTCCCCCGACGATATCTACGTTGCGCAGCAGCAGATAAAGCAGAACGGCCTTAAGAACGGCGACACCGTGACCGGTGAAATCCGTCCTCCGCGCGAAGGGGACAAGTATTTCCCTTTGGTCCGCGTGAAGTATGTGAACGGCCGCACTCCTCAGTTCATCCGCGACAGGGTGCCATTCGACTTCCTCACTCCCCTCTTCCCGGACAAGAAATTCAACCTTCTCGGTCATGGACACATGAATGATGTATCCTGCCGAATCGTGGATCTCTTCTCGCCTATAGGAAAGGGCCAGCGCGGCCTGATCGTTGCACAGCCCAAGACCGGTAAGACCATGCTGCTCAAGAGCATAGCCAATGCAATTGCAGACAATCATCCCGAGGTTTATGAGATCGTGCTCCTGATCGACG
>JAGAAU010000240.1 GCA_017615135.1 Bacteroidales bacterium
TCCTTTGCCGACAGCTGGCAGGTGGAGTGGATTTACGGTACCCGCATTTTCTGCTGCCCTCAAACCGATATCCATTCTTCCGCGGTGCCAATGAGAGGAGGGGAGGCGGCGCTTCAGTTTACCATGCCCTGGCACAGGATGGCCCGTTCCGGCCCCGAGGAACTTGGTGTAAGGTTGCGGACTGCAGCGTCTTCAATGCGCTATAATAACAGCGGGAAAGACCACGACGAGTTCTCCTTTCTGGGAGGTGCCTCCTGGACTTTCCCCCTGTCGGAGCGCTTCGGCTTCGATGTCTATACCCTTTGCGGAGCAGCTCTTGCCAGGGGCAGCTGGAAACCTGAACTGGTGGCAGGTACCAGCATGGGGCTCCTGACCTCTGGTTTCTATAAACTTAAACTGTTTGCGGAGGCCGACTGGTTCCCCACATCTTCTCCGCTCAGTTTCGTTACCGGCTTTTCCCTTTCTTTCTGTCTGTGAGAACTTACAGGGAACTTGTAGAAGACCTTTTTTCCAGGCATCCGAGCGTGCAGGGCAGCGGATTTTCCACCGGCGCCTACAAGCCAGGTCTGGATGGCATGAGGGCTTTCGATGCGCATCTGGGTTTGCCCTGGAAAGCATACCCCTGCGTTCTGGTTGCCGGAACCAACGGAAAAGGCTCAGTGTCTTCCATGCTCTGCTCCGCTTTCGCCGCAAAGGGACTGCGGACGGCACTGTACACCTCTCCTCATCTGTCCGATTTCCGTGAGAGGATGAAGGTACTGGGGCCGGACGGGCGTCTGCTCATGCCTTCGGAAGACTGGGTTGCAGCTTTCCTGCTTTCCAACTCCTCTGCCATGGAGGGCCTGTCTTTCTTCGAAATTACTACCGGAATGGCTTTCCAGTGGTTCCGGGAGCAGGGGGTAGAGATGGCTATAATCGAGGTCGGACTTGGCGGCCGGCTGGATTCCACCAATATAATTTCGCCGGTCCTGAGCATAATTACCAGCATAGGGCTGGACCATTGCGCCCTTCTGGGCGATACAAGGGCGAAGATTGCCGCAGAGAAGGCCGGAATATTCCGCAGCGGGGTACCTGCCCTGGTGTCTTCGCGCGATGCCGAAACCCTTCCCGTATTTGAGCGTATCGCCTCCGACCTTGGTGTGCCGCTGTATTTCGCCGACGGAGTGGATGGCGGCTCTCTTCTGCAACGGCTGGATCTGAAAGGTCCCTGCCAGAAGGAAAACCTTCGTACTGTGCTGAAGGCGCTGGAACTGCTGTGCCCCGGGGAGAGTGTGCCTGAGGAGGCAATTGCCACTACTGCCGCAAGGACGGGGCTTCGCGGCCGCTGGGAGACTCTGCAGACCTCTCCGGAAACCATTGCCGACATTGCCCACAATCCGCCTGCTCTGAAATTGAATTTCCGGCGTCTGGAGCAGATGGGAAGGCCCCTGTTCATAGTTTTCGGCATTATGGCGGACAAAGACCTGGAATCTGTCTCTGCCTTGCTCCCGGCTTCTGCGCGCTACTATCTGGCTGCTCCGGCCACTCTCAGGTCGTTGGCTGCCGGGGAACTTGAAAAGAGACTTGCGCTGCTGCGCCCGGATCTGGACTGCCGAAGTTTTGCCTCCGTGGCCGATGCCGTAAAGCAGGCCGTAGCGGATGCCGCCCGGACCAAAAACGCCCTTGTGTACATAGGCGGAAGTGCTTTTGTGGTTTCAGAAGCGCTTCAGTTGTTTGCAAGATGAAAATTATTTCTTAACTTAGGGCTTGTTATGGACCGGGCAAAGGATATTCTGAATTCCCGTTTTGTGATAGACGGAGTGCAACAACCCTTCACTCCGGCTGGTCTCCTGGCTCAGGTTATGGACTATCCCCAGACAGAGCCTGTGGGGAGGGTAGTGGATGAAAGTCCGGATGTGCCCCTGGACTATGGCGCGTTCCAGAATCTCAGTCCCGAGGAATGCCTGTCTTCCCTGGATGCCTCCAAGTTGCATTTTCCGCTTCCGTTTGCGGAGGCCTATACCAAAATGGTGGCTCTGGAAAGCCTTACGGAGCTTATATGGAGAAAGGGACATTTCCGCCTTGGAGACCTTTCCCTTAAGGTATGGTGGAAGCTTAATCCCGGGCCCGTCGGGGCCAAAACCGCCTTTTACCAGTCCGTCAGCGCACTTGCAGACTATCTGGACGCCCTCGGCATCAGGCTGGATTCCTTCTCTCTGTCTTTAACCAGGAGTGCAAGTTCCCTGCGCTGCTCTACGGTTCTGGCCAGGAATCCTTTCGATGACGATGCTCCGCTCGAACTTCCGTTCCGTACCTCTCACCCCAAACTCTCCACCCTTTCCGCCTGCACTCCGGCGCTCATTCCGGATAAACGCAGCTGGGTGGTTTTCATCCCGTTCGAGACCGCTCAGTTCCGGCTCGGAGGTTCGCAGCTCTCGCAGTCTACGGGCGACGGCGGTGCGGCTCCACAGATAGAAGATCCCGATTATTTCATAGACTGCTACGAGGTGGTTCGGGAGCTCGTGGAAGACGGGGTTGTAATCAGCGGCACGAGCATAGGTACCGCAGGTCTGCTGCCGGCTTTGAAGAAACTCTCCTCCCTGGGCGGCTGTTCCCTGGATGCCGATATTTCGGACGTTATGAAGTATTATGGCGAACAGAGTGCCGTACGTGTGCTTTTCGCCGGCGTTCCGGGCGTGGTAATTCAGGTCCGGGACATAGATTTCGATTATCTGGATGCAGAACTGCTTTTGCAGGACATTGCATATTTCCCCCTCGGACACCCATCTGCGGATGCCCCTGGCGAGGTTAAACTGAATTTTTCCGCCAAATCAGGCATACAGAATATTCTGGATTCGCTGATCCTGAACCAGGGTGCGGAGGGAGAAGACTAGAAGCTTTTGTATTATGTCAAAGCCAAAGATCTTTGTGCTGGATACGAATATTATCCTGCACGACCACAAAGCGATACGCCATTTTCAGGATAACAACATTGTTATCCCCATGGCGGTAATCGAAGAACTGGACAAGTTCAAGAAGGGTAACGATGCACTTTCTTTCAATGCCCGCAACTTCATGCGGGATATTGACAAGATGACCGGAGGGAAGCATTTCTCTGAAGACGGCGTGCCCATAGGCAAAGGCCTTGGCAAGATTAAGGTGGAGCCAAACCATCCCTTTCCGCCGGAGCTGGAGGAACTGTTCCAGAACGACATCCCGGACCACAGAATCCTTTCCACCGCAATATGGATACGGGACCACCATCCCGACAGTTTCGTAGCCCTGGTTACCAAGGACGTGAACCTGCGTATCAAGTCCCGTGCAGCCGGTATGGAGGTTCAGGATTATCTTACGGACAGGATAGATGAATCCCGGATAGAGTTCTCTCAGCGCGAGGTGATTGAAAAGTCTCTCCCGCAGGAACTTATGCAGAAGCTGATGTACGGTCCCGAGCCTGCGCTTAAATGGAAGGATGTATCCGGCAGCAAACCGGCCCCCAACCAGTTGTATAAGTTTACCTGGAAAGGTGGCGACGACCAGCCGGTATGCGCCCGTTACGACGCTTTTCAGGACAAGATAGTGCATATTCGCACCCGTGAGGCCTGCGGCATACGTCCCCGCAACGAGGAACAGCTGATGGCGATGGATGCCTGTCTGAATCCCAGGACAGAGCTGGTTTCCCTAACTGGCGGCGCCGGTACCGGAAAAACCCTTATAGCCCTGGCGGCGGCGCTGGAGCAGGAGCGCGAATACGAGCAGATTATCCTTTCGCGGCCTACCGTAATTCTGGGGAATCAGGATATCGGCTTCCTGCCAGGAGACCAGAAGAGCAAAATGAGCCCCTTCCTGCAGCCCCTTATGGACAACCTGAACGTGATAAAGGCGCAGTTCCGCCCATCATCGCGTGAGGCCCTCCGCATAGAGGCCATGCTTACAAAGGAGAAACTGATAATAGAGCCTCTGGCATATATCCGTGGGCGCAGTCTGGGGAAATGCTATTTCATTATAGACGAAGCTCAGAACCTTACTCCGCACGAGATTAAGACTATCATCACCCGTGCCGGAGAGGGGACAAAGATGGTTTTCACAGGAGATGTATTCCAGATAGACCAGCCTTACCTGGACCGCTGGTCCAACGGACTTACCCATCTGGGTGAAAAGATGGCCGGGCAGAAACTGTTCCAGCACGTCTTCCTTCGTAAAGGCGAACGCAGCGAGCTTTCAGACCTCGCTTCCCGTTTGCTGTAAATTGAGAAGCTTCTAAGCGAGCCCCGGTTTGCAGGGTTTGCCTGTGGAACGGCGCCAGGCAAAGTACAGTTCTTCTGTTGCAAGGGCCATCTTTGTAACCGAGCAGCCCGGGACCTTGGGATAGGTGTACCAGGTGTCGGTAAGGGTGTTGAGGTCTACACAGTCGCCCCATTTGCCCAGATAATTGTATTCTACATGCACGGAATATGCAGAAGGAACCGGTATTTCCATGCTGTACCGGTGTCCCGCAGGGTCTTTTACGTTTACCCGGAAGCCGTTCATGTCGTGAACCATAGTTCCCTTGCCCAGGGGGATGAACTTTTTGGAATTCGGCAGTGAGCGCACTTCTACGGGCAGTTCTCCGCTGCTGTATGTGCCGGCTTCCACTTCTGCCCGCACTTGTTCGCGTTCCCATTCGTACCATGCGGGCACGGAATCGAACCTGGTTTCCCCATCCAGTGCGTGAAGGCTCCCGTCGGGCTTCATCTCCCAGCGTTTGCCGCAATGCCTGCAGAACAGGATGTTGCCGGAAGAGGCCATTTCATACTCGGTGCCGCACTCGGGGCATTGGTACAGCACCCTGTCCAGCCCTTCCGCTCGCTTGTCGTAATGCATCTCCAGTCCCTTTTCCTTCAGCCAGGCAAAGTCGTCGTACTGGAATGCGGATACCAGACCTTCGTTTATCTGGTCTGCAGAGAGGGTGGCGAGCTGCTCGGGGGTATAAAGCAGTTTAAAGTCTGCTTCGGTGGGTTTTATTCCGCGCGGATGCAGGTTCCAGAAAGGGGAGTTTACATGGTGGCCGTGGCAGATGAAGGTAGCCACAGGCACCTTAAGCATCTTGCAGAGTTTGGCAAGGGATTCAGACAGTACGGCCGTGGTGCCGCAGAGGGAATAGCGGGCTTCCGGGTAAATGACTGCTATATCTCCGTTGTCCACCACTCTGGCGAGCTGACGCACGAGGGTTACGTCCGATGTGAATTTGCGCTTGCAGATGCAGCCCACGTTGCGAAGAAGCCACTCGCGTCCGATGAATCCGTCTATCGCCACCACATAGTTGGCCCGCCGGGGGTAGATTGCCCTGGTAAGCACCTTGAAGTCCATGAAAGCGTTATGGTTGCTAAGGAGCAGGAAAGGTGGTTTTAGATCCCGGGTGCCTTCGTAATGGATTTGTACCTTATGGGCTATTATATCCGGAAGGCTGAGCAGGTATGTAAGTGGCCGGAGATACCAGCGTGTGCGGATAGGCGGAGCCGCCATATCGAAGCGTTCAAAGTCGCGGTCGTTAGCCATAATCCTTTCTAAAATGGTGTAGGACAAAGGTAAAAGAAAATCCGGTTTTTTGTATATTTGTCGAAATACTTTCCCTATGAAAAAGATACTTTTTGCATTCTTGTCCGTTGCCTTGCTGGCAATTTCCTGTAAATCAAACGATGAGGAGGTGCTGATAATTCCCCGCGACACCCCGTCGGAGTGGATGGAGATAGGCTGTGTAAACTGGGCCGACCAGTATCCCCGCCATCCGGATGTGAAATTCCGCCTCTGGCACGACGGCGAGTTCTTCTACATAGAATTCGTGGTGAAAGAACCCACCACCAGGGCCGAACAGGATGTGCAGGGAGGTTTCGTTCACCTGGATTCCTGCCTGGAATGCTACATACATCCGGATCCAGAGAACAATCCCTATTATTACAGTTACGAATGGAATGCCACCGGGCATATGTTCCTGGCGTGGCGCCGTTCAAGGGATGAACTGGAGAAGGCTCCTCTCGATGTCATCAACAGCGTGAAGACCTACCCTTCGCTCGGCACGGAACCCTTCAGCGAGACGGCTCTCCCGGAGCCCTGGACCCTGAAGGTGGCTATCCCTGTATCGTCCATGTACCATACGGAACTGGACAGCTGGAGCGGCTTCGAGTGCAATATGAACTTTCACAAGTGCACTCAGGGTATAGAAGACAAGGACTTCGTCAGCTGGGCCCCTATCGACACTCCTGAGCCCACTTTCAACAAGCCCGTCTTCTTCCGTCCTGCAAAGTTCGCGGAGTAGCGGCTATTTCTTCTTCGGAGCCTTTGTTACGAATTTAACCCTGGAATCTACCAGTCCGGGCTGGCCTGCGCCGGCTATTCCTATGCGGAGCACTCCTTCCGGGGCGGTGGGGCATGCTGCGCCCTTGTCGATGTAGTAGGGTTCGATGTAGGCGTTGCGGCCTTTGGCTTTCTTGCCGTCTACGAAAGGATAGGCATGATAGCAGACGAAACGGTTGCCTGCGGCGTCCTTCAGGAAGAAGCCGTGGCCGGCACCCCGCAGTTCAGGATGACCTACCGACGAGAAGACGGGGTTCCCGGCATATTTAATCCAGGATTTTGTCTCGAGCGGATTGGCGTAATCGCCGTTCTCGCGTTTGAGGGTGAGCTGACCGAGCCCATAGTCGGACCAGTAGCCGCTTCCGCAGTAGGCAAGGAAGACTTCTCCGTTGTCTCCGTACACCCCGGTAGCGCCTTCAACGACGCGGGGGTGGGTCTGGCTCGAGCCGTGGAACTCCCATTCCTGGGTTGGCATCGTGATCAGCCCGGGTTCCCCTTCAAGTTGCCAGGGGGCGGAGAATTTGGAAATCATTATTGTCTGGTAGAATTTGCCGAGTCCTTCGCCACGGCCAACTTCCTCTATCCACATAAGATAGGTTCCCTTGTACTGCCCGGAGGGGACACGCAGAACGCTAGGACCCACTGCCCAGCGGCGGAGCGGCTCCCCGTCAGGCTCCAGAATCGCCTGGGTCTGGTTGGGGGTTGAGGTTACCGGGCTTACGTACGGTCCGTCCACTTTCCCGCTGGAAGACTTCATTACGACCATCCGGATATTCTTTGAACTGACCTTCCCGTTCTCCAACACGACTTTCTGCCGGAGAGACAGATACATATACCATCCGGAATTGCCGGGGAATTCCTCTTCGGAGAAATAGTGAATTTCCGGAGACCAGGTGCCGTTAAGTACGGCTCCCTCGCCGAAAAGTTCTTCTACGGAGGGGTCGTATTTGGAGTCGTAGATTATATTTTCGGTAGTGGGGTGGACGCTGGTGGTAAGGCAGCCCAGGTCTTTGTCCACTATCATTGCTATTTTCGTGGAACCGGTCATGGTGAGGTAAAAAGTGCCGTTGTCGAAAATCAGACAGGGGTCGGCGGCGCTTGTGCGTACCAGTGTGCCGTTCAGATTGATGCCGCAGGCTGTCTGGGATGCTCCCGCCAGGAGGGCGAGTGCGAGGACTCCGCAGCAGATGGTTCTGTTCAGTTTCATTGTGTTATCTTTTGGTTTTTCAGTTATTTCAGGGTAACACCCATGGCGTGCAGTTTGTCCAGGGTCCAGAGGCGGTAAGCGTTGGGCCAGGAGACGAAAATGTCATTCCAGTATCCGGCCTCTATTACGGGACGGTATTTGGTGTAGCGGGCCTGGAAGAAGCCTTCGTTCTGGGCGCCTATAGGCCTCTGCATATCATGGAAGAATTCTCCGAGCCGGGTGGTTATGCCCTGCACTGCATTTGCCCACATGAGTCGTCCTATCCTGTCCCACATAGGGTTGCCGGTGAGTGCGCTAAGCTCGTACAGGTCTGCAGCCATTATGCCGCCCCAGGCGTCTATGCACTGGTGTTCGGCGCTGACCGCGGTGCCTCCGATAACGTGCCAGTTATATTTCATAAAGTCTGTTTCCGGACCGTAGACAGGGTCGAAGAAGAACATCCAGCTGGAGAAATAAGCCGCCGCTTTTTCGGCGCGGTCGAGGTATTTGGCGTTTCCGGTAGTGCGGTACAGCTTGAGTGAACTCTCGAGGAAAGGATATGAAGTTTCCTTGTCTATGCAGTTGCAGTCTATCGCTCCGGCCGTGCAGACGAACTGGTCTACATCGCGTCCATAATAGAAATCACTCGCCATTTCGGCAGCGTCCAGGTACTTTTTCTGGCCGGTCACCCCGTAAAGTTCAACCAGTGCCGGAATCATGAACCCGCCTATGGTGCCGCTCTTCTGCGAGGGCTTCCCGGACATCAGCCAGGTCTTTCCAAAGCCGTATTCGCTGTCCCATTTGCCCATGAAGAAATCGCAGATCCGGCTTGCGAATGTTACGTATTCCGGCTTGTCAACCCCGTGAGCCTTCAGCAGGGAATACATGCGCACGGCTTCTGCCGCTCCCCATCCGAGGTTGCACACGTCGGCTGTAATCTTCTTTTCATTCTCGTCGAAGTTCTGGTCGTAGCGCGTATGCAGAAGGCCGTTTTTGCGCTGGGAAGACACGAAGGCGTCGAATACTCCGATGGCCTTTTCCAGAAGGCCTTCATCTCCGTTTGCATAGGCCTGGACCGCCAGCATGCGGGCATCCAGGAAATTCTGCCCCGCCCAGCCGATTTCGAAACTGGGGTTGAAGGTCGCTATGTCTGTCCAATACTCTCATTTCTGCCTTTCGGCCATCTCTTCGCGGCTTATGAGCACCTTGTGCTGGGCGTGGAACATCCTCTGTTTGCGGTTGGTGGCCAGCAGCCATTTGCCGTTATAGAGGTAGAGCAGCGAACGTACATAGTGCTGGGCAAGATCCCATGCCTGCTGGTCTGTAAGGCATATTTCCAGTTGCGGGTCGAGCAGTTTCAGTGCGTGCTCCATCAGCGATACCGATGCGTAATTCTCCCATTTCGGAGGGCAGACGCAGAGATAGCTGGTGGCGGCGAAGTGCTCTCCGGGCGCGAGCGTGAGTTTCTCTTCATAACGGGGCCCGAATACTCCCTTGGCTTCGTATGTATAGGGGGCTTCTACCACGGGCCGAACAATAACGTGCACGAAGCGGCCGTCTTCCGTCTGTTCGAGGGCGCAGGCGCTGACCATGGATTCGCGGGTGTCGGTTGCGGCGAACAGGGCCAGCCCGGTCGTGGCATTTTCCGTCAGCGTGCAGGAGGGGACGCCGGTACGCTGGTATGAATAAACCCAGGGCTCGCCTTCGCAGGAGATTCCGGTGGGAACCTTGACCTTGCCGAGTTTTATTCCGTCCGCGATGGTGGCTCCGCCGTCGAAGTCGTTGCCGTTGTAGCTGACGCATGGGATGGTGTAGTGTGTGGCGCCGAAGAGGTCTTCCACCTTAAGCACATCGTTGAAAGTTACCGCCGCATCGCCCTTGTTCACTATTATCCTGGTGATGGAGTATTCTCCGTTCCCCAGGTATCTTACGTTTTCGTCCGCAAGTTTGAGCGCCGGGTCCGGGGCGGAGTAGGGGACCAGCACGGCCAGGGCGCCGGCTTTGTCGTTCACTAATCCGTTTGCTCCGAAATAAACCGGATCTGCATGCGCTGAAAGGCCGGCAAGCAGGATAGATGCAGCAATAATAAGTACTCGTTTCATACAAAACAGATTTTTACAAAAATACAAAAATCTGGAATTCTCAAATCCAAGAAAAATTCCTAAATTTGCAAAATGTGTGCATTGATAAATGTAAAATAATCAATATTAACTAAGTATTATGTTCCAGAACAAGAAAAGAGTTTATCGCTTCGGTGGAAAGACCGCCGAGGGCGACGGTTCCATGCGGGAACTTCTCGGTGGCAAGGGTGCGAACCTTGCTGAGATGAGCAGGCTCGGAATGCCCGTTCCTGCCGGATTTACCATTACTACAGAATGCTGTGCCGAGTATTACCAGCTTGGCGGAGGTTATTCCCAGGAGTTGAAGGAAGAAGTTGCCAAGGCACTTGAAGCAACCGAGAAACTCATGGGCAAGAAATTCGGTGATCCTTCCGACCCCCTGCTCGTGAGCTGCCGTTCCGGCGCCCGTTCCTCCATGCCCGGCATGATGGATACCATCCTCAATATCGGACTTTGCTCCGCGACCATCCCCGGAATGATCAAGAAGACGAACAATCCCCGTTTCGTATATGATGCCTACAGGCGTCTCATCATGATGTACTCCGACGTGGTTATGGAGAAGGCCGAGGGTATTGAGCCCGAAGACGGCAAGGGAATCCGCCAGCAGCTGGACAAGATGATGGCAGACCTCAAGGAAGCGAAGGGTTACAAATCCGACACCGACATCACCGCAGAAGAACTGCAGGATCTCTGTGTCAAGTTCAAGGCAAAGGTTAAGGAAGTTCTCGGAGTGGAATTCCCCGACACTGCTGAAGCACAGCTCTGGGGCTCCATCGGCGGCGTGTTCAAATCCTGGAACGGAAAACGCGCAATCGCATATCGCCGTATCGAGAAGATTCCCGATGACTGGGGTACTGCAGTGAACGTCCAGTCCATGGTGTTCGGAAACATGGGCAATACCTCCGCTACCGGAGTTGCCTTCTCCCGCAACCCTGCCAACGGAGACAACAAGTTCTACGGCGAGTGGCTCATCAATGCCCAGGGCGAAGACGTGGTTGCCGGTATCCGCACCCCGAACCCCCTGAACGAGGCTACCAAGAACGA
>JAGAAU010000241.1 GCA_017615135.1 Bacteroidales bacterium
CAGTTCAAAAAAGCTCTCCGGACATATATCCGGTACTACAACAACGATAGAATCAAACTGAGGCTAAAAGGAAAGAGCCCGGTGCAATACCGAGCTCTGTTCCAATCTAAGGCCTCGTAACTAATGTTAAACCGTCCAACTTTTGGGGGTCACATCAGAGAGGGGGCTGTTTCTATAGCCGTATGTTAACATAATATAAATTGTGTAACAATAGGGCCAGGGCTCGGAAGCCAAGCTGTTTAGTCGAAAATTTCGGCTAGCTTATTTTGCAGGTCGGAGCCGCGAAGGCCGCGTGCAACTACTTTTCCGTCGGGATCTACAAGGATGTTGTCCGGGATGGAATTCACTCCGTAAACAGAAGACGCTTCGGCCTGCCAGCCTTTAAGGTCGGAAATATTCACCCAGTTAAGTCCCTGGCTTGAAATTGCTTTTTTCCAGGCCTCCTTGTTGTCGTCGAAGGAAACGCCCACTATATTGAAGCCCTTGCCGCTGTATTTCTGATAAGCCTTCTTTACGTTCGGCATTTCTCCCATGCACGGGCCGCACCAGGATGCCCAGAAATCTACAAGAACCCATTTGCCCTTGCCAACGAAATCTGAGAGTTTGCAGGGCTTGCCGTTGGGATCCGAGCAGTTCGATAGCTCCTTAAACTGCTGACCTATAATTTCTTGCTTGGCCTCTTCAGCCGCTTTGCGCTGAGCGAAGACATTTTCCCACTCCTCTTTAATCTTGGCTGCGTACGGATGCTTGAAGAACTTGTGGTCTTTGCTCAACTCTTCCTCCAGCTCATCGTCACCCTGCATATATGAATAATAAATCCTGGAGAAAGCCGCCGGAAGCAAGTTGTCCAAATTATTATAAAGTATTGATTTATAATAAGTTAAAAGTGAATCAATATCTATCTGTATAGACTCCCGTATCCGCTCTTTTTCCACTGAGGGCTCAATTGCACGGTATTGCTCAATCTTTTTGGAAATCTTTCCGCTCATCTCATGGATGGACTTTTCGTACTGTCCAAGTTTGAGATTAAGATCGGACCCTTTCAGGATAGTCCCCTCCTTGATATCCAGCTCGATGGGCGTTCCGTCGTTGAAGAACATCAGTTCGTCGTCTTCGCTGCCGTAGTTGACGCTCAGCAGTGCGTTGGCATCGGCCTCCCCGACAAAGCTGAAATTGCCGTCGGCATCCGCCATATCTGCGTTGCACTGCTCTTCAGCCAGCATGTCAATAAGCAGTACAACAGCACCATCCGTTGCTCCGCTCCCCTTGATGTTATAGGATTTTTTCTTTGCGCCGCCAGTGCATGCCACTGCAGCTGTAATGGCGATTATGGTCGCCAGGATAATGGTAAATCTTTTCATAATTCTATTGATGGGCCGGGCGCAGGAGGTCCAGCACTGTTTTAACGGGATTGAAGGTCTCCAGCGGCACCTCCACGAACTGGGTGTTCCAGTCGCTCATTGCGCCGTTCCAGAGCCCCGGAAGTTCGAGCGCCTTAAGCGGGCGTCCCTCGTAACTCTTGGAACTGATAAACCCGGTGTCGGGGTCTACGAAGTCTGGAAGGTTGAATTTGTCGCCTTTGTAGCCGTGCAGGCAGCATACGAGGTCTACCGGGTTGAAGTGGGTGCCTCCGGCAGGCATTTCCCTGAGCTGTACACTCTCGAGAATCTGCAATGAGGTGCTGCCGTCCTTGCCCCTTACGATGAACGGACCGCCGCCGGGTTCGCCCTGATTGCGCACCATGCCGCAAACCCTGATAGGTCGGTTCAGTTTGCTGCGGAGGAGTTCCGGATCTGCCGATGGCAATCCCACGCACAGTTCTTCCGCAAAGAATTTGCGGATTTCGGAGCAGAGTTCCGGGGACGGATTCTCATCCAGGGCACGCAGGTACCCGAAAATACGGTCGCGGAGGGCCAGGCAGCAGCCCATAAGCACCTGTTTCCAGTATGCGGTGGTTGGAAGCAGTCGTTCGCAGGACACATTGTCTATGTTCTTGATAGACACCAGTTCCTCGTCCAGACCGTTCAGATTGTAAATAAGGGCGCCGTGGCCGGCAGGCCTGCGCAGAACAGAGCCGTCTGCCTTGAGGAAAGGTTTGTCATCCATATCCACCGCAATAGTGTCGGTAGCAGGATCCTGGGTAGTGAACCTTATATTATATTTTACGCCGTAGCGTTTGCCGAAGGTCTCGGCCACCGCAGCGATTGCCTCCTCGAAGAGGGCGCGATGCTGCTCGGAAATGGTGAGAACCAGATTCGCGCTGCCATCGGCATTCTTCATATATTCCTGGGCTTCAACCAGATGCTCTGCAACTGCAGTGCGAACCTCACCGTCTGGATAGCGGTGGAACTTCAGCACGCCTTTAGGCTTGGTGCCATAAGAGAGCCCCTCCTCCCCCAGCATCTTACGGAGAATGTCGAGCTGTTTTGCAGCGCTGCCGTCCGGTTGCCCGAAAAGTTCTTTGTCGTAAAAGGCAAAAGATGCGATTTCCCGGGTGAACCGCGCAGCCGGGCTGTCTTCCGGCAGCGGTTTGGACGAATCTGCTTCGAGGGCTGCCAGACCGGCATACAGGTCCTTGAACATTCTGGATGCCGCCCCGGATGCGGGCACAAACTTGCACTTTCCGTTAACGCGGGCCTTTTTGGCGTATTCTACTGCCGCAGCTCCGGCAGAGGGGTCTAAAACTTTAATCCCTTTGGCGGGAGTTGCGGGCGCAACCACGTCCAGCCAGGGAAAACCGTTTTTAAATCTGGAGATTTGTTCTTCTGTACTTAACATAGACAAGTGACTATTTCTACAAAATTAGAAATTTTTGCGTAAATTTGAAACCCTTATGAAGAGGCAGAAAGAGGAAATAATTTTACATGACGTAACGGTCGAGGCTGTTGCCGCCGAGGGCAAGGCCCTGGCGCATGTAGACGACGGTATAGTGCTCTTCATGGAATTCGCGGTGCCCGGAGATGTAGTGGACGTAAAAGTCTATAAACGCAAGAAAAACTACATGGAAGGGCGCATCGTCCGTATAGTGAAACCCTCGCCGGACCGTCTGCAGCCTTTCTGCGAACATTTCGGCGTTTGCGGAGGCTGCCGCTGGCAGACCCTCCCCTATCATCTCCAGCTCGAGGCCAAAAGGCAGCAGGTATACGACCAGCTGGTGCGGATAGGTCATCTGGAAGTTCCGGAAATCCGTCCCGTCCTGGGTTCGGAAAAAACGGCGGAATACCGCAATAAACTGGAATACTCCGCCTCCAACCGCCGGTGGCTGCTGGATGGAGAGCCTCAGCCGGAAAGCACGGAAGGCCTGGGGTTCCACGTCAGCCGTTTCTTCGACAAAGTCCTGGACATCAAGCGCTGCCATCTTCAGGCGGAACCTTCCAACGCAATCCGTCTCTTCATTCGGGAATATGCCCTTCGCAACGGCATAAGTTTCTATGACATAAGGGAAAACAGGGGCGAACTGAGGACTGTCATTATCCGCAACAATGCCGCCGGCACAGCGCTGATGGTCATTGTCACCTTCGGCTGCAATTCGGAAAAACTCCTCCCCCTGATGGAAGCGTTGGCAGCAGAATTCCCGCAGATCACCTCACTCTATTATGTGGTGAACACCAAGGGGAACGACAGTATCGCAGACCAGGAGTGCGTGCTTTTCAAGGGCGACGAGGCCATTTTCGAGACCATGGAAGGCCTGCGCTTCAAAATCGGCCCTAAGTCTTTCTATCAGACTAACAGCCTTCAGGCCCTGCAGCTTTACCGCACAGTGCGGGAATTTGCCGGGCTGGACGGCAGTCAGACTGTCTACGACCTCTATACCGGCACTGGCACCATAGCCCAGTTTGTCTCTGCGGGAGCCTCCAAAGTCATTGGCATTGAATACGTTCCGGAAGCAATTCAGGATGCTGTTGCCAATGCTGAACTCAACGGAATCTCCAACTGCACTTTCTTCGCCGGAGACATGAAGGACGTGCTGAACGATGAATTCATCCGCACTCACGGCAGCCCGGACGTCATTATTACAGACCCTCCCCGGGCCGGCATGCATCCGGATGTCTGCAAGGTGATTCTGGCAGCCGCACCTCGCCGCATCGTCTATGTGAGCTGCAATCCTGCCTCTCAGGCGCGCGACCTCGCGATGCTCTCGGAAAAATACCGCATTGTGGCGGTGCAGCCTGTCGATATGTTCCCTCACACCCTGCACGTGGAAAACGTGTGTAAACTGGAAAGGCTATGATTGTAGAGTTGCTTTTGGTGTTCATAGGTCTTGCTCTGGTGGTATTCGGGGCAGACTGGCTCGTGGACGGATCGTCCGCTGTTGCCCGCCGTGCCAATGTGAGCGAGTTCGTCATCGGCCTCACCATCGTGGGCTTCGGAACCTCCATGCCGGAACTGGTGGTCAGCGTGACGGCTGCAATAGAAGGCAATGCAGACATCTCGGTGGGAAACATTATCGGCTCCAACACCCTGAACATACTTTTCGGGCTCGGGCTCACAGCCCTCATCGCTCCCATCGCAATTACCCGCCGGAATATCCGTTCCGATATACCGATTTCCATCGGGGCGGTCATACTGATGCTGCTTATGGGTATGAACAGCAGCATATTGGGAATCGGCACGTCCGACAGTCTCACACGAGTCGAGGGAATAGTGTTCCTGCTGGTTTTTGCCGCATACATCTATTATTGTTTCAAGACCGACGACGGGGCCGACATAGAGACTGCCCCGGTTAAGGAAATCGGGCTCGCCAAGGCTGTCGTGCTGATTCTGGCGGGGCTGGTCGGCCTGGTTCTGGGCGGCCGTCTGTTCGTAGACAATGCTGTGGATTTCGCCCATCGGGTGGGTGTTTCGGAAAAATTCATCGCTATCACCCTGATTGCCGGAGGAACATCCCTTCCGGAGCTCGTCACCTGCTTTGTCGCTGCGGCCAAGAAGAAAGGCCAGATGGCGCTGGGTAACATATTAGGCTCCAATCTATTCAATATCCTGCTGATACTCGGAATCGCCGCTACCCTGCAACCCTTGTCCCTGGCCGGAATAAAGATGGTAGACGCCTCAGTCATGCTGCTGAGCGTGCTGCTGGTGGCGCTGAGCTATTTTACCTTGAAAAACAAGAAGATAGACCGTCTGGACGGGGCGCTGATGCTCCTGCTGGAGGCCGCATATATGGTTTGGTTATTCATAAAACTCTGATACTATGAACTTAAAGTTCACACCTACTGCCTATACGCTGAAGAATGTAGCTACAGGGCGTGTTTTCGAAGACCGCGGATGGACTCTTGCAGATCCTGAAGGCGTCCCTGCATCCCTCGTAAGGGCGGTTTACGCAGACAAGAAATTCTCTCCCAGGGAAGACCTGGACGGACTGTACCGCTATGCGGGCTGGCTGCCCATCAAGAGGGTTCTGAAGCGTTCCCATGCGCCCGTTACCTACCATAGCAAGGCGCTTGGCAAATACCTCGGACTGGATAACCTCTATATAACCTTCTCCGGCTATAATCCCAATATCGGGGCCGGCATGCGCACCTGTTCCTTCAAGGAGACGGAGGCTTACAGCGTATGCGCGCGACTCGACAAGGAAGAGAAACGCACG
>JAGAAU010000242.1 GCA_017615135.1 Bacteroidales bacterium
AACTCCAATATCCAGTATCTGGTTTCCGGTTCCTACTACGGACAGGATGGTATCATCAAGAATTCCGATTACAACAAGGCCAGTCTGCGCGCCAGTATCAATGCTCAGCCCAAGAAATGGCTCAAGGTGAATATGAACGTCAGCGGTGCCCTTGCCAACAACCGTCTGCTGGCCAGTTCTGGAGATGGTTACAAGAACGACGAGGGTGGTTCGGTGGTGCGTTATGCTCTGTTCCGCAATCCCGCGATTCCGGTCTTGGACGCCAATGGGAATTATGTGGACATGCCGGGCGAATACTATGGCGACGCCGCCTACAACTCGTTCTTTGGGGATGGCTATTCCCCTGAGGGGCTGGCGGCTTACACAGACCGTTCCAACAGGACCGCGTCGATGTTGATTACCGGAAATATCGTCGTCAACTTCACGAAGGACCTGTTCTGGAAAACGACAATGGGTCTGGATTACCGCCATAATACTTATCGGCTGTTCAATAAGACCTGGGGTACCAACAACCGTATCCATGAGACTAACGGTCTGACCATTCGCAAGAACGAGAATCTGAACTGGACGGTCAACAGTACCCTGAATCACAATCTGAACTTCGGAGACCATTCTTTGAACTATATGATAGGTGCCGAAGCAATCCGCAATCACGAGCACGTGCTTTCTTCCGCCAACGAGGATTTTGCTTCCGATGATGCCGACCTTCTCTATATCGGCCTGGGCGAGGGAACACTGACCTCAAGCCAGAGCGAGAGCGCTTCCTCGCTGCTTTCCTTCTTTGCGAACGTCAACTACAATTATAAGGGCAAGTACTATGTTTCTGCCATCCTGCGTGAAGATGGTTCTTCCCGCTTCAGCCCGGGCCATCGCTGGGGTACTTTCTATTCCGCTTCGGCTGGATGGAACATCGAGCAGGAAGATTTCATGAAGAACGTAAAATGGCTCGACAAACTCAAACTGCGCGTAGGCTATGGCGCTATCGGTAACCAGGAAATCGGACTGTATGCCTATTCCGACCGTTACAGCGGAAAATACTATTATGCCTTTGCCGGAGGAATGGCCGACGGTTATGCGCAGACCACCCTCGGCAACGAGAACCTCAAGTGGGAAACTTCCAGCCAGTTCAATGCAGGTCTGGACATTGAGGTGCTGAAGGGAACGCTCGGCGGTTCCATCGACTACTACTACAAGGTTACCAGCGATATGCTGGTGCAGGAGTCCCTGCCTATTTCCGTAGGCCATACGGCGACGCCCTGGGTAAACAACGGCAGCGTACTGAATACCGGTGTGGATCTGGAGGTCTTCTACCGCAGGCAGTTCAAGGATTGGAGATTCGATATCACCCTGAACGGCGGTTTCCTTCACAATGAGGTACTCAGCCTCAATTCTCCCATCCTTGGCGGTCTGGTAAATGACGGAGTTTACGTAACCCGCACAGAAGTCGGACACCCCATCGGTTCCTTCTATATGTATAAGATGGATGGAATCTTCCAGAATGATGCAGAAGTAATGCTATCCCCCTTCCAGGGAACCGGAATCAAGGCTGGTGACGTGAAATATGCAGATATCAACGAAGACGGTACAATAGACGGCAAAGACCGCACCTTTGTAGGCAGCGCTATTCCCGTGGCGACCGCCGGTCTCAATCTGGCCTTCAACTGGAAGGGTTTCGACCTTTCCATGTTCTTCCAGGGCGCCTTCGGACAGAAAGTCTATATACAGTACCTGAACGATTCCGAAGGCTTCTATCGCGGCTTCCCCGTGACCAAACGCTATTACAATCAGCACTGGACCGGCGAAGGCACATCCAACACCCAGCCCCGCGCCACCTGGAGCGGCACCAACAATCGCAAGGTGTCCACCCGCTTTCTGGAGGACGGCAGCTATGTGCGTCTGAAGAATCTTCAGCTGGGCTATACCTTTAAACTGCCAGAGTCCTGGAAAGTGTCCAATCTGCGCGTATATGTTGCGGGCACGAACCTCCTGACATTCACCGGCTACAGCGGGCTTGATCCCGAAATGACCGTCAACGCCAACTCTACTTCCGAAGGCGACCGTTCCAATGGCATCGACTGGGGTACCTACCCTGTTGCTAAGAGCGTAACCATGGGTCTCAACTTTACATTCTGATACAATGAAAGCGAAGTTATACATATTGATTGCGGCCATTGCGCTTCTGACCGCATCGTGCAATTTCCTGGATGAAAACCTCAAAGGCGGGTATTCCTCCGAAAACTACTACACCTCCGCAAGCAAAGCGGAAATGGCAGTCAATGCCATATACAACTCTTTGTACGGAAACACGCTCTGGATGTTCGGAGACGTGGCTTCTGACGATTCCGTCAAAGGCGGAGCCGATGGAGATCAGCCCCAAATCAACGAGATCGATGCGCTGACCGCTACTGCGGACAACGGCTCGCTCGGTGTCTTCTGGCAGGACAGCTATGAGACAATAGCGCGTGCTAACAATGCCATTGCCAACATTGCGCCTATGAACATCGACGAGAAGCTGAAAGTCCGCTTGCTGGGTGAAGCAAAATTCTTCAGGGCGTACACCTACTTCAATCTGGTGAACATCTTCGGCAAGGTGCCCCTGAAAACCAAACCCCAGAATACATCTGCAAGTATTCATGTGGGCCTGAGCTCGGTGGCGGATATTTACGGACAGATAGACACGGACCTAACTGAGGCTATAGAGGGCCTGAATGATTTGAAGGACGGTCACGTGAACCGCGCTGCCGCCTATGCTCTTCTGGCCAAAAGCAAGGTTTTCCAGTCCAAATGGGATGATGCTGTTCAGGCCATCCAGGGCTTTAAGGATCTGAACGCAGGTTACGGTCTGGAGCATAATTATGCAGACTTGTTCAAATCCGGCGGCGAGGACAGCGTGGAGTCCATCTTCGCCATCCGTTACGCTACGAACAAGATTGCTTCGCAGGGTAACCTGCTGAATGTCTGGTTCTCACCGTTTATTGAAGGTGGTTACCATTTCAATGCTCCCACCCAGAGTTTTGTGGACTGCTTCAGCGAGAAGACCGTCGGAGGCGACGATGATCCCCGCCTTGACGCTTCTATCGGCCGCGCCGGCAAGCCATGGTTCAACGGTACTACTTTCGAGGCCTCCTGGGGGAATGTGACCGGCTATCTTGTGAAAAAGTATGACGAGGATGCAGTAGAAGATATGGCAAAGAGCCAGTCTACCATCCCTCAGCACCGTATCCGCTATGCGGAAGTGCTTCTTCTTGAAGCGGAAGCCCTCAACGAAGCCTCTCCCGCCAATGTGGGTGCAGCTGCCGCTGCACTTGATCAGGTGCGCGACCGGGCAGGTCTCGCTCACACTACGGCCTCGACGCAAAGCGCCATGAGGGACGCCATCCGTCTGGAGCGCCGCAGGGAGCTTGGTTTCGAGTTCCACCGTTTCTTTGACGTGATGCGCTACGGCCGGGCCTATGCGGTTGCCGCCCTGGGAAGTGCCGCATGGCCTTCCGACCGTTATTATTTCCCCATTCCTCAGGGAGAGACAGATGCAAATGCAGCTTTGAAGTAATTAAAAAACCAATATTTATACATTTTTATTAACCTTTTTAAAATAAACATTATGAAAAAGATTTTTGTTCTTATCCTTGCGGTTGGCGCACTCGCCATCGCTGCTTGCAACAAGGAAAACCAGCCTAGCGGCAATGTTGACCTGACTGAGCTGAACGCCCTTGTTACTGAGTGCGAGACGCTGGCTAACGCTGCTACCACCGCTACTTTCCCTCAGTCTGCGATTGACAACTTCAAGAATGTCATCGCTACTGTCAAGGCTGCTATCCCTGCCGCCAAGACACAGGCTGCTGTAAACAATCTGATTGCCCAGCTCAAGGCTGCCAAACAGGTCTTTGCAGAGTCTGAGTACGGTGCCATCCCTGCAGATGCACTCGCATGGGCCCTCAATTTCGACGAAGGTGCCGGTACCAGCCTTACCACTACCGGTAAGTACAACTGGGAAGCCAAATTTGTAGCCGGCGACGACGGTGTTCCTACCTTCATCAATGGGCACAAGGCCGGCAGCAAGGCTCTGCAGTTCGGCAACGGTGGTCACCTCGAGATTGCAAATGCGGTTGCCAGCGTACTGGAAAGCCCTACCTTCTCCATCTCCTGCTGGATCAACACTCCTATCAACGAGAACAACTACATCCTTTCCTGGAACAAGTGGGATACCTGGAAATTCCAGACTCAGAGCACCAACAAGGCGTTCCTCACCGTTCACTTCGGTGAAACATGGATCGACCACGACGGCAACACCGAAATCCCCGAGAACGAGTGGCATCATGTCGTTGCTACCATCGACCTTACTGCAGGTGCAATGGCATTCTATCTTGACGGTGAGCTCACTATGCTTTGGAACAGCGAGAATGAGAACAGGCTGGTTCCCAACCAGACCTTTGCTCACGCACCCGAAGGAACCGTCCTCTTCGTAGGCCTGCAGGATGCAGACTCCCTTGGCGGAGACTCCAGGTCCTGGTATGTCGGTAAGCTCGATGACCTCCAGTTCTACACCATCGCCCTCGACGGCGGCCAGGTGTCGAAGCTCTTCAACGACCAGAAGTAATTATCCGGGCTGAACAGCCCAAACAAGTTTAAGCCGGCGGCGGCTGACCCTGCCGCCGGTTTCCAATTTAAAATAGTTGCAGATGAAACCGGTATTGACTGTATTGTTTGTCGCCGTGGCTTTGTCCGGAGCCTGCTGCCAGCGGGTGTCACAGCCCGTCGACCCGGAAGGGATGGAACTGGGCCCCGCCATTCTGGGCATTCCTGTTACACAGGTCTCTATCCCGCGAATTGAAAGTATGCCTAACTTGCCCTCTCCGTACAAGATGCTGGACTGGCGGCAGAAGGCATTGGACTATGATGCCTACGTGTTCGACTGGAACGCCTCAGACCAGGTTCGTCCTCTTATCTGGCTGGACGAGCAGAGGCGTAATGTAGATCAAGTGACTTTCGGCCTCAAGACGACGGTGAATGATTCCCGACAGGGGAGCGGCGGTTCCCACGAAGCCATCAATACGATGGCGGCGGTGATGGGCGCGGGTCTGGTCGGCATCGACAAAACAAGTCAAGACGGTTACAACTACCCCAAAATGCTGCAGAATTACTGCGGAATCAGAAACCTTTGGGGAATTATGCTCAACGGAACTTCCGGATTTGGGAAGGACTGGTGGTATAATGTGCTGCCGAACCTGCTCTATTACGGAGTGTGTGATATCTTTCCCGGAGTAGACGGTGCTGAAGAGATACAGCGCAGCATCGCAGACCAGTTCGCCGAGGCCGACGAAACCCTTGGAGACGATTACGCTTATTCCTGGTATAACTATGCTACCGACAAAGGGTCGAATAGTAATATTCCGCGTCAGCAGGACGCTGCTGCGGGGCACGCTTACGTTCTGCTGCAGGCCTATCATAAATTCGGTGACGAGCGTTATCTGGAGCGCGCTCTCCATGCCACAAGTGTCATTAACAATCTCACGGAAAGCCGTTTTTATGAGATTTTGCTGCCCTTCGGGGCCTATACGGCAGCTTACTTCAATGCTACGCAGGGAACCGCCTACGATGTGGCGAAGATTATCCGTTGGACTTTCGACGGTAATCGCTCCAATGGCCGCAATGGCTGGGGCGTAATTGTCGGGACCTGGGGCCCGTACGATGTTTCAGGCCTGCAGGGCAGCATTACCGACGGCGGGGGCTATGCCTTCCAGATGAATAGTTATGAGATGGCCTGGCCGCTCGTTCCGATGGTGAAATATGCGCCGCAGTTTGCTAAGGCCATAGGCAAATGGATGCTGAACAATGCCAATGCCAGCCGGCTGTTCTTCCCCGGAGAAATCGACGACGAGTATCAGTTCCTGCCTGAGATGAAGACCCTGACGAATAATATAATAGGCTACGAGGGACTTCGCAAGACAGACCGTTATGGAAAGAAATCCGCTGTTCCCATAGCGGAAGGCGACGGTCCTGCCTGGACTTCGGCCAATCCACCGGAAACAATGTTCAGCCTTTACAGCACCTCCCCTGTCGGAATCTTCGGCGCCATAGTTTCAACCACCAACGTTGAGGGTATTCTCAGTCTGGATTGCAATGCCACGGATTTTTATGCTCCCAAACCCTATCCGGTGCATCTGCTTTACAATCCTTTCACAGAAGCGAAAACAGTGTGCTATTACCCTTCGGCAAAGTCCGACCTGTTTGATGCAGTAAGCCGGAACTACCTGGCGCAGAACGTTTCCGAGATTGCCTCCATAACGATTCCCGCAGATTCCGCCGTACTGGTCGTAGAACTGCCCGCCGGCGCGGAACTCAACAGTTGGGGTTCCCGGCTGGTGGCGGAGCAGAAGAATGTCATAGCCTGGTAATTACCAGCAGACAATCGCGCATTCTTCAGGACAGAGTTGGAGGCTTCCCACCTTCAACTCTGCTTTTTTATCTGCATAAATCAAGGACACGGCCGGAATTGAGAAACTGACTATCTGCGTTTTTCCGGACTTATTTATTACCAGGGCGGCCTCCCTGTCTCCAGAGTGAAAGCGCTGGACCATCACGCCAGGGCAGGGCTGTGCCAGGCGGATTACCGGCAGTTGTGCCAATTCCGGCAGGAGCAGGGCTGAGAGGGCGATGTAGTCGGAGGCGCGGCGGGCACCGATGGCGATGCAGGAGGGAATCCAGAGCACTTCTCCGCCGCCGAAGCGGTTCCTCAGCGCGGTGACTCCTTCCGCTTCCAGGCTGACCGGCTCGCCTCCCTTGGGAAGGATAAAGCTTTTCCAGAGGTGCACGGGCAGGACCTTGCCGCCGATTTCCATCGTAAAGTCCCCCGGAGTGCATTTGCTTTCCTGCAGACAGCCGCCGAAAACATCCTCCAGCGGAAATCCAGTCTGGAAGCGGCAGCGCATATTTTCATCGTACCAGCCCGTGAGCCCTTCGACGATGAGTTTTCCGCCCTTCCGGACGAAGCTGCGCAGCGGCTCCCAACTTTCGGAGGGCAGGCAGACCTGCCCCGCCAGCACGAGGGTTCGACCCTTATAGCTTTCCTGAGTCCAATCGAATTCTCTGAATTCCGCAATCTGCGCGCCGATGCCGTTTTCCAGCATCATCTCGTAGATGCCGAGTATAGATTTGATTACTCCTCCCTGATGCCGGCCTTCGTAGCGCGCATCGCCAAGATCGCCCATCTGCACTTTCCTTTCCGCCCAGAGCGATTCACGCAGGTAGAGCAGGGTAATTCCGGAGTCCACAGGCTTGATGCTGGAAAAAAACTCGGGATTGCCGTGTATGGTTTCAATCACCTCGCGTGCGGCCTCCAGACGGTCCGAAGGTCCGTTCTGAAAGTTTACGAGCCCCCATTCGCCGGCTTCTCCGCCTACGGCTCGCGGGTTCAACGACCAAAAAATCAGCCCGTCGATACCTGCAGTGATGCTGGTCCACATCCATTGGGTGATTTCATCGGCTGTAGGGCAGAAGGGATTGAATGCAGAATAGGTATTGTTTCCGCCCTGAAGTTCAGTAATCCAGAAAGGCAGCGCACCTGCCCCTGAACGTACTATATTGCAGTTTGCAGACATTGCAACGGCAAACCGGTCCCTGCTGAAATAGCCGAAGTGCCAGCTGGGATGTGCCGATGCCCCCAGCGAGGTAAGGAACTGCCTCCAGGCCGGGAAGTCATACTCGGCGATATTATTGAAAATCTGATGATTGTTTACGTGCAGTTCGTGCTCCTGGTCGTATTTGCGGATTTCGGCGGCAATCCAGCCCAGAAAATCCGTGGTGTGATTGACCAGGAATGCTTCCTTGTCAAAATCCATCAGGCGCTCATATCCGCCGCCATTCCAGACAGGCCGAGCAGCTTTCCATTGTTTGAAACAGTCCCGTGTATACTTGGTTTCCGGAAGAACACCGTCCGTCCCCGGTTCATTCAATAACACCCAGCCCATGAGGTTTGGATGAGATCGATAATGGGTGACTACATTCTTGATGTATGTGGCAATAGCTGTCTTGTGTGCTTTTGTAAAGGGAAATTTGAAGCCTCCGATGGAACGGTCCGGGTCTGTCGGAAACAGGGTAAGGAAAATCTTAATATCGTATTTTGCTGCGGCGTCGAAGGCTCTGTCAAACAGGGAATAATCCCATTTGCTGCCATTGTGGATATATTCTTCAAACAGACGTATGCGGCAGACCTCCATTCCGTTTTCCCGGAGTGTGCGGAACCATCCGTCCACTTCCTCGCTGGATTGACCCAGTTCAATGAATACCTGTGCGCCGATGACGGGAACGCTTCCGCTGGCCGCAACTGAAAGACTGCCAAGCAGTAATGCCAGAATAATCAGGAATTTCTTCATAGCCCAAATCACTTTGTCAAAGATAACGAAAGGAATCGGTTCTGCCTACACCTCCTCGAACTTTTCATAAGTAAGCCCCTTCGTTCATCCTGAAACGGATGTGTTCAAAAATCTATTGGATTTGTATTCCCCAGAATAATTCATAACTTTGGGAAGTAGCGTCCAAAAAAACACAACAGCCAAAACTTTTTACCAATGAATGAATTACCTGTTATTTTTGGAGGCAATCGTTATGAAAACTTATTCTCTTGGCCTGGGCATGCATTCGTAATAGACGGATATCATAGCTACCGCAATGTTACACATTTCATATATGAATGGGTTTATGACGAACCAGGAATTCAATTTGGATTTCATCCTCCATATGAGACTTTATCTTATTCGTCTCCAATAGTAGATTGGTACAAAATTAATTGGGGCTATGGAAACAACTATGGAGAAAATGACATTGAGTGCTCCACTAACGGCATATGGACAAATCCTTTAATCAGAGGTGCTACACCATATGAATACTCTAGAATAATGATGTATGGATTCTCGACTTTATAAGACAATCGTTACTATCCTGATATTGTCTTTTAGCTATCTTATGGCTCTGGGACAAAACGAAAGACATACGACTTTGGAGCACAATGTCTTTTTAGGTGTCGGATTATTCGCAGAAGGAGGTGATATGGGAATTAACCAGTTCCCAGGAATTTCAGTCAGATTGTCTTACGGTGCTGACATCCGTTTCGACAAGAACTGGTCGGTGATGCCGGGAGCATCACTGACCGCGTGTAAGGGAGCTATACTACGTATGTGGTCCAAAGGAGGAGACGGCGATGGATTTTTTTCGGCAGACTTGTTTTGCCAGGCGCGATGGGGCTTCAAAATAAGTGAAGGCAATCGCTTTGTTGTCGGAGTCGGCCCCGAGGTATCTTATATGCTTGTCCCTGTAAAATACATTTCAGAGTCGCCCTCTCCCTATGCAGGTAAAGGCAAGATTTACAGATTCAATGCTGGTATTAAGCCCGGGA
>JAGAAU010000243.1 GCA_017615135.1 Bacteroidales bacterium
ATCCGACCTTGGGGTGCACATGTCGGGCCGCACGAACCTCGAGGCCTGGGCCCGGCAGGGAGTTCTGCTCCTGAACTCAACCCTCACGGTAAGGGCAGGGCAGCCCACCTCGCACACCCGCATAGGCTGGCAGCAATTTACCGATGCAGTAATAAGCACTATATCGGATCGCCTGGACGGCATCGTCTTCCTCCTTTGGGGGAACTACGCACGCGCCAAAAAGGAGCTGATAGATTCTTCGCGGCACCATATTCTCGAAGCAGCCCACCCGTCTCCGCTCGCCGGGGGAGCTTTTTTCGGATGCAGACATTTTTCCAAGACAAACTCAATACTCCGGAGCGAGGGTAAAACTCCAATACAATGGGAACTGTAGCATTATTCCCCGGATCTTTCGATCCCTTTACCGCAGGGCACCTGAACATACTCAAGCGCGCCCTCACCATGTTCGACAAGGTGGTGGTGGCAATAGGTGTAAACCAGGACAAGCGCGGGCATTTCACAACAGAGCAGAAAGTAGACATCGCCCGCCAGGCCGTAAAGGACCTTAAGGGCGTGGAAGTCATCAACTATGACGGCCTTACCGTAGATATCTGCCGCCAGATGGGAATACGGCACATAGTGCGCGGAGTGCGGAACATGATAGACTTCGAGACGGAACGCAGCATTGCGGACGCAAACCGCAGACTCGCCCCGGAAATAGAGACTATCATCATACCTACCGCCCAGGAATTCGCCCACATCTCATCTTCGGCCGTACGCGACCTTCTGAGCCATAAGGGCGACACTTCCCTCTTCCTGCCGGAAGGCGTCATCTTACCTGAAGCGAAATGAAGAACCTGCATACCCTGGCCGCAAGCGCGCTGATATTTACGGCAGCCTTCCTGCTGCCGCACACTTCCCTGCACGCCCAGCCGGATTCACTGAAGCTGGCTCCGCTGGACTCGCTTATGAACCGCTACTACGAGGCTATGATGCCTATGCTGAATGCGGAGAAGGCGGCCGAGTGCGATTTTCTGATAGAAAGCTGCGCAGACAGCCTCACCCGCAGACACGTAGCCCTTTTCCTGTTCGACAAATACCGCAACTCCAACCTTATGGGAGAGGAGGAAGTTGCCATCTATTTGTATGACAAATGGTTCGCCACCAAAAAGATAGCCATGCGCAGCGAGTTTGACGAACTGGATGCAGACATTTTCGTCCGATTCAACCGCAACACGCTGATTGGGGACAAGGCACCTGCCGTTACCCTTCGCAAAACCTGTCTCGGCAAGAAGACCATCCCGGAAACCGGCACCAGCCACCTGCTGTTCTTCTACGACGTAAGCTGCGCCAAATGCCGTTATGAATCGGCCCTGCTGCCTTCAGCGCTGGCTGCGGTAGATTTCCCGCTGGTTCTGGATGCGGTCTATACCGGCACTTCGCGGAAAGAATGGAGGGAATTCAGAAAGACTTTCAAGCTAAGCTGCCCCTTCGTTACGGTGCGCCATTTCTGGGATCCGGGCATGGATTCAAACTACCAGCTGCTGTACGGGGTGATAAGCACACCGAAGATGTATATGACGGAACCCTCCGGTTCCATTATCGGCAGAAGGCTGGAGTGCGAGTCGCTTGCAGCCCTGCTTCCATATGCCGCAGTGCTGGACAAGCTCTACCGGGAATCTTCCAAAGATTTGCACATCAAATAATTATTTGCCATATTTGCGATATGGCACGCACGAAAAAGAAAAAGTATTCCGGAGTAGACCCTGCATATATTGAAAAGCAGAAAGACTCTCTGAAAAGGAAAAACCGCAAGACCGTGTTTCTTAACGGTCCGGAGCTTGCCGCCCTCGACGAATATTGCAAACGCTTCAAGGTAACGTCCCGTTCCGCGCTCATCCGTAATGCGCTCATGAAGCATATCCTCACGGAACTCGACAAAAATCAGCCCACACTCTTCTGATGGGCGAAATATCATCACTGGTTCGCGAAATGGGGAAGGGGTCTGTTGACGCCTTCGACCGCCTGTATCTGATATTCAGACCAAAGGTAGACAAAGTAGTTGGGTCCATTATCGGAGGAGGTGTATCCAACTATAATATGGTGAACGACATAGCTCAGAACATTTTTCTGAAAGTATGGAAAAACCGGGCTCAGATTGCATCTACGGTCCGGGACTTCGATGCATATCTGTTCAAAATGACAAAGAATGAGGCCCTGCTTTTCCTGTCTCGATACAGAATGCCTTTCGACGACCTTCATGACAATATTCCCGCATTGTCGCCCGACGACATTCAGCTTTCCGTCGAGGCAAGAGACCTGCAAAAAAGAGTTGCCGCTGCGGTAAAGCTGTTACCTCCGCAACAGCAGCGCGTATTTGAGCTCAGCCGTATAAACCAGCTTTCTTATATAGAAATCGCCCAGGCCCTTGACATTTCACCCAAAACTGTGGAAAACCATCTCTCGAGGGCGCTTAAAGATATCAAAAAAACTATCAGTTAGACTGGGGGTTTTTTCGTATTTTTGCATCTTTATAAGGTATGGATGCAAAACAACAAATTGGCGACCCTCTATGGAAAATCTGGTGCGAGACGGAAAGCGCCTCGGCCGGGTCTGTCTTTGAGGACGACCTGCGGATGATTCATCGTTCGATGGACATTCCAAAATCCAGCCCGAACTCACGCAGAAGATGGATTTTCGGCTTTGCGGCTGCCCTCGCCCTGCTGTTCATAACGGGCGGAGAATATTTTATCCTCAGAAAAGGCACACAAACCGTAGAGACGGTTTCGCTCATAACCTCGCCCGATTCCAAGGGAGAATTTTCACTTCCAGACGGCTCGCATGTGTGGCTGAATTCATCTTCATCGCTTACCTATAACAAATCCAACCCGCGCCTGGTAAAGCTGGACGGGGAGGGGTTTTTCGACGTGGCAAAGAAAGACGGCCAGGAATTCGTGGTAAAATCCGGAACAATCTCTGTAAAAGTGCTCGGAACCAGGTTCAACGTCAGAAACAGCAGTCACTTCGACTATGAGGAGGTATCCCTCGTCAGCGGAAAGGTAGAAATCGAGAGCGGAGAACGCACAGAAATCCTTTCCCCCGGAGAAAGGGCGGAGATTACCGCCGGAGCCATCGAAACAAAAAGCGCCGATGTTACCTTTGATTCAGCATGGATAGGCAGGGAACTAGTGTTCGACAATGTGGCCCTCTCGGACATCCTCACCAGCCTGGAACATTGGTACAACGTGAACATCCGGGTAGCTCCCAGTGTAAATCAGGAATCCAGGCTGTCGTTCAAAGTGCGGAAAGAATCCCTGGCCGAGACAGAGAGAATCATCACCCGCATTACCGGATATCGTTTCAAAACTCTCGATACACATAATATAATTATTACAAGACCATAATATAATAACATGTTCAAAAAACTCTCATTGTTAACTGTCGTTGCAGTATTTGCCCTGAGCGTTTCAGCCTGGGGGCAAGTGCGGCAGATTACCATAGGCGACGAGACCATGACGGTGCGGGAGCTTCTTAAAGAGGTTGAACGCCAGTCTGGAATCACTTTCGCCTATGACAATTCCGACGTAGACCTGGGCGCCGTAGTTCAGGGGAAGGCAAACAAGGAAGATGTTCTGCCCTACCTCAACAGGGTGCTCGCAGCTCAGAATCTCAAGGCCCAGATGGATGGCACGAGGATCTTCCTGAAGAAAATCCCTGCCACCGCCGAAGCTCCGGCTACTCCCAAGAAAGTGGCCAAAGGATTGAACGGCACCGTTAAAGACGCCGCCGGAATTCCGCTCATAGGAGCCACGCTTCAGGTGCAGGGAACGCAAACTTACGCCATTACCGATCTGGACGGGGCATTTTCCCTGAAAGGACAGAACGCGGCTTACAATCTTATCGTATCCCTCCTGGGATATAAAACCCAGACTGTCCCATGTTCTCCGGAAACTACCGTGCTGGATATCGTGCTGGAAGAAGAAACATCCTTCCTGGACGAGGTGGTGGTTGTGGGATACGGTTCCCAGCGCCGCGAACTCCTGACCAACGCCATTACCAAATTCAAGCCCGGAGAAGATAATATCAGGCAGGCTCTGAGCCCCTCTGAACTGCTTCAGGGCAGGGTTGCCGGTATGACGGTGTCCACCCAGTCCGGTAACCTCGGAACCGCCGAACGCGTAAGCATCCGCGGCTCGGCATCGCTCAACGCCAGCAACGAACCGCTGTACGTTCTGGACGGAATTCCCCTGAACAACAGCGCCGGTTCCCTGTACAGTTACGGCGAAGACCTGAGCTCCCTGTCGGTGCTGAACCTTTCGGACATCGAGTCCATTGAAGTGTTGAAAGATGCCGCATCGGCCGCAATTTACGGTTCCCGAGCCACCAACGGCGTCATCCTCATCACCACCAAGAGCGGCCGGGACGGAAAGGCGGAAACCAAGGTATCCTACAACTTCGGTATAAACACCTTCCCCAACAGGAACAGGGTAAAATATACAGACTCCGCATCCTGGGTTAAGGTTTACAATGCAGGTGTAGACAATTACAACGCGCAGATGGGGTACACCGTTGCGGATGCTGCTTTCCAGTCCCACGTGATGAATCCCTACGAAGGCCTTCCCGATACCGACTGGCTGGGTCTGATTACCCGCCCGGGGCTTTTCCACAACGTGGACGCTTCGTTCTCCGGCGGCACCAAAAAGACCAAATATTACATCGGCGGCTCCTACCGTTCGGAAGAAGGTATCATCAAGACCAACGACATCCAGAAGGGCAACCTCAAGGTGAACGTGAGCAGCGATATGACCAAATGGCTCACTGTAGGGTCCAACCTTAGCGGAAACTTCATCAGGACTAACCGCGTTCCCGGAGCCAATCTTGGTTCTACTGCGATTGCCCGTGCAGTTGAGCAGCGCCCCTTCGACCGTCCGTTCAAGCCAGACGGCAGCTATTACCTAGGCGGAACTGATGAACTGACCAGACACAATCCCGTGCAGCTGATGACGGAATCCACTTCCTACGTAAACAACTACCGCTTCCTGGGCAGCCTGTTCGCTGATGTGCATCCCCTCGAGGGGTTGAACATCAAGGTCTCTTACAGCACGGACGCCAGCTACACCCTGGATTACATTTATTACAATGCAAATCACCCGTACTGCGAAGACAACGGCCGAATAATCGAGAAGAACCGCTTCTTCATCTCCCACCTGCTGGAGACCTTCGCGAACTATCAGCATAAATTCGGAGATTTCGACTTCAACGCCATGGCCGGTCATTCCTTCCAGAAGACCACCAACCGGAACAACAGCATCGATGCGCAGAATTTCCCCTCTACGTCTTTCGACACGGTGGGAAGTGCGGCCGTATTTTCCGGAGCGAGCGGCGGAATCGGCGAATATGCCATCGAATCCTGGTTCGCCCGCGCAGGCCTGTCCTGGAAAGACCGTTACGTACTCACCGCCACGATGCGTGCCGACGGTTCCTCCCGCTTTGCACCCGCGCACCGCTGGGGCTTCTTCCCCAGTGTCTCCGCCGGATGGAACATTTCAAAGGAACCATTCTGGAAATGGTCTTCAACGGACCTGAAATTCCGCGCCAGTTACGGTAAGACCGGCAACCAGGACGGAATCAGCAATTACGGCTGGCAGGCCAGCATAGGTTCGGGTGCAAACTACGACGAGGTGAGCGGCATATCGGTAACCTCCAACGGAAACGAGAACCTCACCTGGGAAACTGCAGACCAGTACGACTTCGGATTCGACCTTTCCTTCTTCAAGGGCAAACTCGGAATTATTTTCGACGCTTATTTGAAGAATACCTACAACCTGCTGTATTCCAAGCCTACGGCATCTACAACCGGCTTCACATCACTTACCAGCAACATCGGCTCCATGCGCAACTATGGATTCGAGCTTACGCTGGACGGCCACGTGGACATAGGTCCCGTCAAATGGGATACCTCGCTCAACATTACACACAACAAGAATGAGCTCACTTCCCTGCTCAACAAGGAGATAATTTCCCTTAACAACTACCATGCTTTGCAGGTAGGGCAGGAAGTCGGCGCCTTCTACCTGTATCAGTTCGACGGCATTTACCAGTATGACGGAGAAGTGCCTGCACCCCAGTACGAGTTGGGCGTGCGCGCCGGAGACGTGAAATATCACGATTTCAACGGCGACGGAATCATAAACGACAAAGACCGTATTATAGTGGGCTCTCCCAATCCCTACCTTTCCGGCGGTTGGAGCAACACCTTCAAGTATAAGGGCATAGAATTGGGAATCTTCCTCACCTATTCCCTCGGAAATCAGGTTTATGCCCTCTGGATGGCAGGTCCTACCCGTCTGGGCAACTACCAGGCCCTGCTGGATGAGTGGGCACAGCACTATTGGACCGGCCCCGGCAGCACCAACACCTACCCCAGGCCCATCTATTCGCTGCATGGGCAGAACTGCAAGGCGGCCACCAATTACCTGAAGGACGGCTCCAACATCCGCCTGTCTTCGGTATCCCTCGGGTACAGCTTCCCGGCCAACCTGACAGACAAGATGCATATCAAGGGGCTGAGGGTATATGTTCAGGGTGAAAACCTGGCGCTCATTTCCCGCTATCCCGGCTGGGATCCGGACATTTCCACCAGTGTGGATCCGTCCCTTATCGGCGTAGACAACTACGGAGTGCCCCGTTCTACGGTTTATAAAATGGGTGTAACCCTTAAATTCTAGGAGGACGTGAAGATGAAAAAGATATTCGTAATTTTTCTCATGACAGCCCTGGCCTGTTCCTGCAACAAGATGCTGGAGTTGTATCCCCACTCCGCAGTCGCCCCTGAAACGATAACGGAAAGCGACATCCCCCAGCTAAGGGTTGGAATGTACTGGATGGTACAGGAGCAGCCCGGCCGTACTTCGTACATAATCGAAGACATGCTCGGAGGCAACCTTACCCAGAAAAACAGCACCAGCACCATAGCCCTTATCAACAGCATACTGAACGCCCAGAGCGACATCGTATTCGATGCCTGGAAGGGCGCTTACAAGTCTCTTTATCAGGTAAACAACGTTTACAGCATAGCAGAACGGCTGCCCGAGGGCGACCTTCGCAACCAGGTGCTTGGAGAGGCTTCCTATTTCCGCGCCTACATCTACATCCAGCTGGTTACGCGCTGGGGAGACGTACCGCTGCTCACCCGCAATACCGTGGAAGACGTTCCCCGCACCAAGGCCGCTCTGGTATGGGACCAGATTATGAAAGACCTCGACAATGCCATAGCCCTGCTTGGCGACAATACCAAGGTCCATTATGTTTCCCAGGATGCCGCAAAGGCTCTCAAGGCCCGCGCACTGCTGTTCACCGGAGAAAAAGTGAAAGCCGCTCAACTGGCGGACGAACTGATTGCCAAACCCCGTTATGCCCTGGATTCCTTTGAGAACATCTACCGCAACGACAGGGACACTGAGACTATCTTTGAGTTCAAATGCGCTACCGCAGACGGCTCCAATATCACTCTCAGCAATCTGTTCTATTCATATAACCATCCGAACAAGGGAACATATTCGTATATGCCCGCTCCGGATGTAATGACTCTGTTTGAAGAAGGCGACAAGCGCAAGGAAATCACCGTCACTACGCTGGACGGCCTGAATTTCATCAATAAATATCCCAGCGGCCAGACCGGGACCGATCCGTTCATAGTCTCCCGCCTGGCGGAGATGTATCTCATCAGCGCCGAGGCCAAGGGAGTGGACGGCGGACTGGGCCTGTTGAACGAGCTCCGTACGAACAGAGGCCTGGAGGCCATATATCCTTCAACTGAAAGGGCTTTCCAGAATGCCGTAATGCTGGAGCGCCGCCGCGAGTTCGTTGCGGAAAATATGCGCTTCACAGATCTGGTGCGCACCGGACGTGCCGTAGAAGAACTCGGCATACAGGAGTATCAGCAGCTGCTCCCCATCCCGGAGAGCGAGCTTCAGAACAATGCACTGTTAAGGCCCCAGAACCCGAATTATTAATGGTATGAAAAAGACTGTTATCATATTGCTGACAACCCTTGCGGCCATATCGTGCCGCACGGGAGATGTGTTTGAACAGGCTCCATATTCGCTGGAGACATCTACGAGGATGGCCGGGGAAATTGTAAACGGAACCACCGGTTACTTCGGACACATCAAAAACGACAAGGTGACCAACCTGGCACAGGGAGTGAGCCTTCTGGATCTGAGCTACCTGAATATGAACGGGTACGCGATGCAGCTGTATATGTACAAGGTGGTGCTTGGCAGCGCCACCCTGGCCGTGGCAGTTCCTGCAACAGATAAGAAAGCCGACCTTACCAGCGCCCTGGCCGCCAATCTGAACAACGAGACCACCGTTCTCGGAGCCGTTAACGGCGACTCCCAGGCTGCGGACAAAGCTGCAGCCGGAATCGTCTATCGAAACGGAACCGCGGTCAAATCTACATTCTCGGACGACAAGGGCGGATTCTTCGCCACCCTGAAGGACGGCACTGCAGTTATTGCAGACCAATCCGACTATGGCACGTACCGTAGTTCTCTGTTTAATGCCATCGGCACCCGCGACCGCATCCTGACGGACGGATATCCCATAATGGAAGACAAACCTGCCGGCGCTGCCCGCACCTTCGTTGCGGTCTCTCAGGACGGAATGACCGTATGGCTGGGTGTCGTGGACGGAGTGTATTTTTACTACTCCAACGGAATCTCCCGCAGCGACCTTGCCGCCGTGCTCAAGGCAGCCGGTGCCTGGAACGCTTCGTTGCTCAATTCCGGAGCCGTAACCACGCTTGTAAAACGTGACGACCTGGGCGAGACACTCTTCCCCGTCATCAATCGACCTTCCCAGAAAGGGATTGAGATGGAAACCGTGAACGCCCTGGCCATCGTAGCAAACTAATGGACATTATGAGAAAAGGTATATTGATACTGAGTCTGGCCGCCATTGGCCTGACCGGCTGCCTCAAAGATTATGAGGATACTTCTTTTGTCCCCCAGCCTGCCGTTATTTCCTGGTCTGAGGAAAGCATGGCTGTAACCAAGGATGCCACCACCTTTGAAATAACTCTCCACAGCAACCTTCCCTGGATGGCTGTCTCCAGTGCAAGTTGGATCAGCGTTACCCCGGACCGGGGCCTTGGAGACGCCGTTCTTACTGTTAAGGTGGCAAAAAACCGCACTGTAGAAGCCCGCAGCGCTTATCTCAGGGTGATAGTCACAGCAGACCAGTTCAGCGATTTCCCTGTAACACAGGCCGCAGCTGAAGGTGGCGACAGCAATATATACTATGTGCGCGCAGACGGTGATCCGGAAGCGTCCGGACTTTCCTGGGCCAACGCCACTACCCTGCCCAATGCCATAGACCAGGCTTCGGACGGAGATGCCATTTATGTTGCGGCCGGTCTCTATACCCCCGGAAATTTCCTGGAGAACACAGACGGGACCGATCCCCGCGACAAGACCTTCCAGCTTCACAGCAACTTTACCCTTCAGGGAGGCTTCCCGGCCAATGCAGACGACGCATCCTTTGATCCGGTGGCCGACTACGACCCTTCAGTTAACGTGACCACGCTTTCCGGCACCATGGAAGACGGGAAGAGCGCCTACCACGTACTGACTGCCACAGCTACAAAGGCCGAAGGCAAAATGATTGTGCTGAAGGGCTTCACCATCACCGGAGGCAAATCTGCCACGGAAGAATCTATAGTTACCGTCAACGCCAGCACCTTCAAGAGGAGTCATGGAGCCGGCCTTAACGTAGGAGCTTCCAGGATGGAGATTTCAGACTGTATAATTACCGGCAACGAGGCTGGACTGCATGCAGCCGGCGCCATTTTCAACGCAAAGTCTGAAATCAACATGACAGACTGCCGGGTGGTAAGCAACGAAGCCAAGAACAACTGCGGCGGCATATGGAACTGTGGCGGCACCCTTTATATGGACCGCTGCTCCATATCCGACAATATTGCCGGGCAGCAGGCCGCAGGGTATTACAGCATCAACTCAGACGGGGCTCCCAGCGTAAGCCGCATTTACAACTGCACCATTTCCGGAAATACCAACACTGCTACCGAGGGACGTTCAGGCGGCGGCGCATACATCCGTGAATGGTCCGATGCCGTATTTGTGAACTGCACGTTCTACGGCAACAAATCCGGCAACGGCGGCGGCATCCAGGGCTATGGCGCCAACGGCAAGAACTCTACCCTCCGCCTTATCTGCTGCACCATTACCGGCAATAGCGCAACCGTACTGGGCGGCGGAATCAGCCTTTGGAACAACTACAACACCACCAATATCTACAACTGCATCATTTCCGGCAACCAGTGCGTGGCCGGGGCAGATATCGGATACGGCTCAGCCATAACCGTAACGCCAAACCTGTTCTACGAGACTTCAATAGTCGGGAACTCCCTATATGCAACTACTGGTTCGGCAGTGGGAGGATGGAGCTTCGACCCCGCCTCAATGCTTTCCGAATTCGGCCTGTGGGGCGGAAAAACCCAGACTTGCACGCTTATCGAAGGAGCTTCCAACCCTGCCTGCTCTCAGGGCATGTCAAAAGAAGAACTCGTTGCCCTGGGCGGGAGCCTGTCACCTGCAGTGGAGGCTTCGGTCTTCGATACAGACCAGCGCGGCGTTGCACGCAATCAGAATACCATTGGATCAATAACACTTTAACAATATGAAAAAGTACATCCTTTTCTTTTCGATGGCCACTGCAATGGCCCTTGTGTCCTGTAATCCTACCAATCCCGAAGAAGAGTTCGGTAAGAAGGACCTGACAATCAAAGCATCGATTGAAACTTCCAAGGCTGCCGTTGGCGCAGAAGGCATTACCTGGACGGCTGGAGATGCCATCCTTGTAAGCTGCGACGGCGAGGCCTACAACTTCACCACTTCCCAGGCCGGAGCGACCGCAGATTTCACCTCCTCCGAAGGCCTTACCCAGGCAATGGTAGGAATCAATCCGCTGACGGCCTATTTCGGCTGTACTCAGTTCGGTGCCTTTACCATCCAGCAGAACCAGACCATTTCCGGCGGCGAGAGCCAGACAAAGCTCCCGATGTATGCCTATACGGCTACAGCTCCGGAAAAGGCAGTTGTCTCCATGGTTTTCATTCCGGCGGCCTCTGTGCTTGAGGTTTCCATCTCTTCCGCCGACATCACCCTTAACAAGGTTGAGTTCGCGCCAGTGGAAGAGACCGCTGTAGTAGGTAATGTAGCCGGCGCCGGCAATGTAAATCCCATTACCGGCAATGTAACCTTCAGCGGCAACCTGAAAAGCGTCAGCGCCAACTTCCCCGGCGGCGTAAGCCTGAAGAACGGATATTCCTTCCGTATGCCCATAGGCTGGTTCTCCGTTACCGGAGGCATGAAACTGGTACTTACCTACAACGAAACCTCCACCTACGAGGAAATACTCTGGGATGCCGAGACCTTCCAGTCCTATTCCGGAACCGCCGAGGCAAAAGCCTATAAATTCGTTCCTATAAGCCTGGAACTGGTTATGGGTGCCCGCGACTACTATGTTGCCCCCAACGGTAAGGTTTCTTCCAAGGGTATCCGCGAAAGCGACCCCACCACTCTTGATTATGCACTTGCTTCCGCCGACGCAGGTTCCACCATCCACCTGGCTGCCGGTAACTATATGCCTTCCCGGAACATTGCAGGAGACATTACCGGTGATGCAGCCCACAAGACCTTCGAGATTTCCCGCGGCCTTACTCTCATAGGAGCCGGCAAAAGAGAAACCGTCCTGGAGGCAGACGGAGCCTTCCATGTAGTATCCGTAACCGCCCCTGCCGAGTCGAAAGTCGTATTGAAAGACCTTACTATCATGGGAGGAGACAATTCAGCTGCCGAGGAAGATGCCAATGTGGAGTCTCCGGTGAACGGGAGATCCTATTCCGACGGATATGGCGCCGGTCTCATCGCTATTGGAGTAGAACTCGGGCTGGAAAATATCCTTATAGACCAGAATAACGGCAGGAATGCCGTCGGCGCTTATATTAACGACTGCAAGGCTACCGTAAAGAGCATTGAGGTAACCAACAACACTTCTTCCGGCAACGGCACAGGATTCTGGGCATCAGCCAGCGAACTTACCATGGACGACTGTATAATTGGCGGTAATTTTGGCGAGGGTGTTGCTACCGGTCTCTATATTTATTCTGCAGCCGAAACTGCATGCTCCGCCGTTGTAAGGAACTGTAAGTTCGATTCCAACGAAACGAGCAAGAATAACGTCGGCGTATATGTGCGCGGAGCTGATGCATCAGCAAATGTCTCTGCAACATTCACCAATTGCGCAATAACAAGAAACAAGGGCAACATGGGCAGCAGCTTTGGCGTTACCTATGCTACCGTACTGTTCGACAACTGCCAGATATCAAACAATATCAGTAGTGGAAACGGTGGCTCTCTGGTATATCCCGGAGCTAAAGTTACAGTTAAGGATTGTATATTCCGCGAGAATAAGGCAACCCTCGGCGCTGCCATTTATGAGTATACCAATGGGGATGCGGTTGAGCTGACCATTCTGAATTCCGAGTTCTCCGCCAATACCACCAACGGCCGTGGCGGAGCCATCTATGCGCGTGCCGGTGCGGCTTCAGGCGTTTCGCTGAATGTCGCCAACTCCACCTTCTTCAGCAACGAGGCCGCCTCTACCGGAAGCGCCATAGCGCTTTATGGCTCGGCTACATTCCCCGTCAAAGCCAACATTTACAGCAGCACCTTTACCGGAAACATCTGCACCCGCAACAAGAACGACGTAGGCGGAGCCATCGGACTCGAGACCGCAGGGCTTGAGGCCAATATTTACAACTGTGTGCTGGCCGGCAATATCTGGGAGGCCAACAAGGCTGCCGCAGACGTCTTCGTCAAGGCGGGTAATGTCTTCGTTTCCAGGAGTGTCGTAAATACAGCCGTCTATGCTGGAGATAATACAGTAGATACAGGAGCTCCTGCATTCAACGCCGCAACCATGCTTTCCAAGAAAGAAGCCGAAGGCAAGACCACTGTATTCAGTCTGACCGGCTCTGACAACCCTGCCAGGACACTCGGTCTTGACGTACCCGGACTTAAGGAACTGAAAGCAACCATTGATAATTCCATTCTCGAAAAAGACCAGTGGGGCAATGCCCGCACCGGTGCCGTAATGGGAGCATATGTGGAATAGGATTATACTGATTTTTGCCGCCCTCTGGCTTCTCCTCTCCTGTGAAAACGGAGGAGCCGGGGATCCGGCGGCTATAGCCTTTGCCCAGAACCCGCTGATGGTAAGTTGCGACGCTGCAGTGGTGGATTGCGGGCTCATCTGCAATGCATCCTGGACAGCAAGTTCCAAAGACGGCTGGGTTACGGTACTTACCCCGGACGGCAAGTCGGGCGATGCTCTGAAAGTCCGGGTAAGTGCGAACAATGATGTGGCAGACCGCAATGCCACCGTTACCGTTAAGGCGGGAAATGCCGGGAAGGTACTCCAGCTGGTGCAGTACGGCAGCGCCACTTCCGGTTTTGTATCGGAAACCAGCGTCCATCTGGACACTTACGGAACCGCCACCTACATCTCCATCAATACGGACGGAGAGTGGACATGGACCGCAAGTTCCGCAGAGTGGCTTACGCTGGAGAAGAAGGGGCCTGCGGCTCTGGGGATATCGGCCGAAATCAATTTCACCGGAGAGTCCAGAAGTGCCGGCTTCACCGTAAGCTCCGCAGACGGTAGCCGAAGGGCTGAAGTTACAGTTACCCAGGAATTCAGCAACGAAAAATTCCTGGCCTCCACTGATTTCGGACGCAGGTTCGTATACGCAGCCGGCAGCTACATCAAGAGCGTGTCGGCAGACAGCTATAAACAACTGGCAGACGGAATAGAAAGCTTTGAAATGAGCTGTACCCTGCAGGATGGGCTCGGCGGGGAAACCTCGCCCAGGAAGCGCAATATCTATCTCTTCAAGGTGGATATGACGAAGGCTACCATCCTGGTCACCCTGCCCGATGACAATAACGCCAACCTGCACACCACTCAGCAGATGTCCTCACAGCTACCGGCCCTTCAGAAAAAGCGCTCAGGCCTGACCGTTTATGGCGGCACCAACGGGGATTTCTTCTATGAAGACTCCAGCGGTTCAAACACCTACACCCTTCAGGGCTGTCTATACCGCGGGGGAACCTGCCTGAAAAGCGACTTCTACCAGGCCACCAACACTGTCTTCGCAGTGTTTAAGGACGGTACGGCCAAATGCATGAGCATGGCTGCATACAATGCTTCCATCTCCCGTATTCAGGAAGCCATCGGCGGCCGCCAGCATCTGATTAAGGACGGCGTTACTATGGAATTCACAGATAACAGCCAGCACCCGCGCACAGCCGTAGGAACCAGCGCAGACGGGAAAACCGTATGGATGCTGGTGGTGGATGGCCGCGACGAGCTGTACGGCACGGGCTCCTTCAGCGTAAGCTATGAAGTGCTGGCCCGTATCCTGAAGGCTGCCGGGGCCTCCGACGCCATCAATCTGGACGGCGGCGGTTCCTCTACCTATGTAGTACGGGAAAGCAACGGTTCCTTCACCCGACGCAACAAACCTGCCAACGCAGGCCGCACGGAACGCAAGGTGCTGGACGGTCTTGCCATAGTTAAATCCTAATAATAAGGATATCAATGATAATTAAGAGTTTATACTTCTCCCCGGAGGTTGAATCGATAACGGTCGACGACCTCTCTGTACTTTGTTCTTCACAAGGAAACACCCAAGGTTACGAATACGATGAAAGCTATGTTCTTGAATAAAGCAACCACGCTCCTGGCGTGCGTATCGCTACTGCTGGGACTTTCCTCCTGTGTCAGGGAACTGAACGACACAACAATCACAAATGACAGCACTACCCTCAGCGCCGGTATTCAGCAGGTGGAACCCGAGGGGAAGACCTCCCTTTCAGAAGGCGTGAACGTACTCTGGACGGAAGGCGATGCCATTCGCGTGTACAATGCAGATTTTTCATCTTCCTCTTCCGCAGTGGCCAGGTCTTCCGGGTCTTACTCTCTGTTCGATCTGGAAACCTCCATTTCCGGCGACGGCTTCTGTGCGGTATATCCTGCAAGTGCCAGCTCTCCCGCCGGCGGTGATGCCTTCGCATCCAGTGCAGGCGCAGCTGCCGAGGGCTATGCGCTGAGGACGCGCAATATAGTATTCTCTACGCAGAGGGCTGTTGCAGACGGCTTCGACCCCGCCAGTACGCCTATGGCTGCCGTCAAGGGGAGCAATGCCGCATACACTTTCGTGAACTTTGCCTCACTTCTGCAGTTTACACTCGCAGGAAACGGCATAGCCAGCGTTGTAGTGGAAAGCAACAAGGGCAACGTCAAGCTTGCCGGTTCATTCCTGGCAGACTGCGCCGATTCCAACTCCGACGGAGTGCTGGACAGCTTTTCTTTCAGTGACGATCCCTCGGAAGTGGATGGCTCCGCCACCATCACCCTTCTTCCCCCTGCCGGCTCTTCAGTATTTGCACCCGGGACCTATTACGTAGCAGTCCGTCCGGATATTACAGTTAACGGCGGCATCAGGCTCACTTCCTACGACGCAACAGGCAATCCCATGCGCACTCTGGCAGGCACTGCCAACGTTACGCTCAACCGCGGAAAAATCAGGCCGCTGGGTTCATTGGCAGTGGGAAGCGACCTGGAGCGTCTCCAGGCATGCTCCGCCGTGAGCTCAATCACCCAGCTTTCTACCCGCACCCTCGCAACCGGCATCCAGCATACCGATTATCAGGTTACCTGGACGGCACATGACGGGCTGGCATCTGAAGTTGCGCTGATGCACGTAGTGCGCTTCGACAGGGAAAAGGCTACAGCCGCAGGCGCGAAAATCCGCACCCTGAACGCTTTCAACGGCGTTGGCGTGGTGTACGACGGAAGCGACAACACCTATACCCGTCAGACCATCCGCAATATGATGATTTGCGCCGATTCCAAGGAAGAAACAGTGGTATTCGGCACAGGAGCATCCTTCAACGACAACGGAACCCCTAACGGCCCCATGCACAAAGACGGAGTCATATTGTACGACCAGGTGAAGGTTACCTCCCGCACAATGGCCGGCGTGAAGGCAGATAACACAATGTATATAGGCTACCAGACCAACTGGACAAACTGGACTGAAGCCCAGAGAGCCAACTATACAGATTTGAACGACGCCAGCTTCCTGGCCGTGAACGGCGGAAAAGTCCAGACAAGCCTAAACAACAATACCCGTTATGGCATTTCCGCCGAAGGCTACACCGTACGCGGCAGTGTCAACGGCGATATCTATTTCGTAGTTGTGGATCCTTCCGGATATGGGTCAAATACTTCCTGCGGAGCAACCTACAGGGAAGTGGCATACATCATGCAGGCACTCGGCTGTGAACGTGCAGCCTACGGCCAGAGTGGAGTCACTACAGCCATGTGGGCCCGCAATCCGCAGTCGCACATCCTGGAGCCTCTGGGAGACGGTAACTTTGACAGCCGGCCTCTGGCGGCCTGGGGTATTACCGTACCCGGAAAGAGCTATACTTCCGTACGTGACGCCATTGCCGCTTCAGCGGTCGTCAAATCGGTCAATTCCTCATCCGAAACCACTGTAAGGCCTGGCTGCTCATATACCAAAATGAGCCTTACCATGAGTCTGCCGTACAACACGGCCCAGAACTTTACCGGCAATGACATGGGGGATAAACTCAACATATGGGTGCTGAGGGTGGATCCGGCCGCAGCCGGCATGTCCGTCAAAGTGCTGATGAAAAACGATTCATACACTGCAAACGCATCATCGTTCGGCACTGACCGTCTGGATAACATGGCCAAGGCTTATGTAGACCATACCGGCAAACAGCCGCTGATTGTCATTAACGGCGACTTCTACGAAACCAGCTCCCCCTACAATCCCGTAGGTCCGGTGCATGCACGCGGAAAGGCCGTCAGAACAAAATGGGCCAGCGCGGAGCAGAAGGGACGCTCATTTATAGGAATCAGGAGCGACAACACCATCTACATCGGAGATAAGGATGAATATTCCTCATCGCTCACTTCCACTTATCCCGAACTGATGGGAGCCGGACTCATGTTCCTCAAGGACGGTAAATTCAACCCTTCTTATGTGGCCTCAACCGGACACTGGGTAGGCTCTGAAAACTCCTACATCGGCAAATATAACTGGCCCGGTGCCAGCCATCCCCGTATGTCCATGGGTTACGATGACAATGGTGTCATATATGTAATCTGCGCGGACGGCCGCAATGCCGGCACTTCAAAGGGTGCCTGCTATGTGGAACTGTGCGAGATGTTCAAGAGTCTTGGCTGCGTGCGTGCAGTTAACCTGGACGGAGGCAAATCCTCACAGTTCATAAAGTGGAATTCAGGCACCAGTTACTCCATCCTCAACGACCCTCGAGACGACGACAAGCCCGTAGGGACGCAGATGAAGTGGCGGGCGGTATCAGACGGTTTTGCTTTTGTAGCAGACTAGACGACACAGAAAAAGGGGCGGATCCGATTTTGGATTCGCCCCTTTTAATTTAAAAGTGAGTGCGCGGGATGAGACTCGAACTCACACAGGTTTTACCCCACTAGCTCCTGAAACTAGCGCGTCTACCATTTCGCCACCCGCGCATCAAAGGACTGCAAATATACAACAATTTCAGAAAATATATGCAATCGAGACGATTAAATCGTCTGGCAGTGCGAAATATTTTGCCCCAGTAACCAGGACGGTGCCGCAATTGGGGCAGGAGTAGGTTTTATATTTATCGTACCCGGCCCAGAGCGAAATACCTATATCCAGATTAAGGTGCTTGTTCAGCATAAAGGCATAACCTGCCTGTATAACCCCGCCGAAGCGGTCTCCCTCCGATGTGAGCTGAGAGGAAAAGCCTCCGCGCCTGTACTCCTGCCACTGCGCCCGGGCTCCTGTCCACCATCCGGAGTATATGTGCCAGGGCCACCAGCGAAAACCAGCGCTGACAGAACGCTGCTTAGCCTGGAAGGCATCCTCTCCTTTTCCGAAGGTGAACGGGTTGTACCGTACTGCGGCAGATACGCTCCAGTGCCGGATAAAACCATAAGAAGCGTCTATGTTGAATGTGCCCAGGTTTGCATAATCTGCCGCATTGGTCGAAAGTGCGACAGACTGAGCGCCAAGCCTGCCGCCAGGAAGGACAAGGGCTGCCGCCAGAAGCAAAGACAGAACAAAAGCCTTATTCATAGCGCAGGAAAGCCTGGTTAATCATACTCTTGAACTCGGGATAATAGTATATGAGCCTGTCGTTCAGAGTTTCCATATCCGTGACACCGCTGTCCAGCGCCTTGAAAATCTTGTAGCGGGTAAGTCCCCGGTCGTGCAGGTAGAGCAGAATCTGCGGATGGAACCAGAAGGAAGTTCCGTAAACATTCTGACTGCCATAACGCTCCTGCACCATCACGGACTCTACAAAATACGCCCAGGTCTCTGCCACCGCACAATATCCACTGGACTCCTCGCTTCCGGAACCGTAAGTCCGGCCTCCGCTGGTAAGGAAAGTTTCAGCTATATACTGTATCAGCACGTCCCAGTACGAAATGCCGGCCTTGCAGAAATGACTTGCATGCGCACACTCGTGCACGGCAGAGGCATATATAGACTTGTAACTTTCGCTTCCGCGCAGACCGATGGTAATGTCCGGAAGGAAGATTTTCACCAGCGATGCGTAGTTTCCGAGCCAGGACTGTATCTTTTCATGACCGAGCATACAGCCCTGCTGAAGCATTACCGCACTGCTCAGGTTCAGCAACTGGAAAGTCCAGATGCGCAGGTTGGCCGGAGGAGGCAGGATAGACTCTCCCCCGCTGCCGGAACAGGAATCGTAATAATCCCGGACGGCATTGTTTATGGCGCAGCGGCAGAAGAAGCTGCGGTTGGTGGCATCCGCCACTATACTCACGCCCTCAGGTCCGGCAGGCCCCAGCGTAGAGATGGAAGAAGGCGCCAGAATAAGGTTCAAACCCTGGGAAAAGCCCTTTTCATTCTTAAAAATCACCCTGTAGCGCAGCTCGGAGGAAAACCCGCGGTTCATCTCGTAATGGCCGTCGTCGTCTGTATATGCAGTGCCGATCTTTACGAAGGTATTGCAGCAGACCATCACTCCACGCACGCCTATGGGTTCATCCGAGTATTCGCTGTCAATAATCCTGATACTCCCCTGCGGAACCGCCGAAACCTCTGCGCGCGAAGATGGAACTATAAGACCGGAATTCCCCGTGAGACGGTACGATTCGAGCTCTACCGCCGCCCAATCTATATCTTCCGCCGATTTGGACGCGGGAGCGTTCTCGGCAATATAGCACTCGTCCAGAATCTCGCAGCGTATGCCGTCCGGGAAATCAAAGTCTTTAGGCACCACGGCATACTGCCAGGTTATGGAACCTTCCGGCAGCGAAGGGTCTACATAATAGTCTCCCTCGCGGACGATGCGATAATCCATGGGATGGTCCAGCAGTTGCAGGCCCATGGAGGCAAGCAACTCGTA
>JAGAAU010000244.1 GCA_017615135.1 Bacteroidales bacterium
TTCAAGGATTTCCTGGACAGGCACACCTTCACCGGAGAGACGCTGTCTTACTGCGAGTCGGACCGTGTTGCTTTTTCCAGGCAGAGCCATAACGCATTCAACCTCACGATGCTGGAAGCCGCCCGGTCCAAAAGCCTGGAGGCCGACAGTACCCACTTGCTGCTGGCGATAGCTCGGCTTCAGGCAGGCGCGGCCTGCACCTATCTTACCGAAGCCGGAATCAGCTACGGAACGCTGAATATACAACTGGCCGCCTCCGACGGAACCGGCGAAGAAACCCCCACTCCGGAAGATTCGGAGAAAGCCGCAGAAGAGTCTGCAGAAACCCCGGCAGAGAATCCCGAAGAAGAGGCGAAGGGGCCCGGAAGGCTGGAAGATTTTGCCAGGGACCTCACCGCAGAAGCCCTGAACGGAGACCTGGACCCGGTTGTAGGCCGCGAACGGGAGATGTCCCGGGTGATAGAGATACTGGGGCGCCGGAAGAAGAACAATCCCATGCTGATAGGCGAACCGGGAGTGGGAAAATCAGCGATAGTGGAAGGGATTGCCCTCAAACTCGCCGCCGGGCAGGTTCCCGCCTCCCTCGCCGGCCGGAAACTCTACTCGCTGGACATAGCGTCTGTGGTTGCCGGCACGCGCTACCGCGGAGATTTCGAAAAAAGGGTAAAAGACATCATACGGGAACTCAGGGAGCGCCCGGAAATAATACTTTTTATAGATGAATTCCACACTTTGGTAGGAGCAGGCGGGGCCCAGGGCAGCCTGGATGCCGCCAATATGCTCAAACCGGCGCTCGCACGCGGAGAAATCCAGTGCATAGGCGCCACCACCATGGACGAATTCAAAAAGACCGTAGAAAAAGACGGAGCCCTGGAGCGCCGTTTCCAGAAAGTGACCGTAGATGCGGCTGACATTCATCAGTCCATAGAGATTCTGCACGAGCTGGCTCCCCATTACGAGAGTTTCCACGGAGTGAAATATAGCGCCGAGGCCCTCGAGGCCTGCGTGCGACAGACGGACCGATATATTCCATCCGCAACCCTGCCGGACAAAGCCGTAGATGCCATGGACGAAGCCGGCTCGATGGTGCGCCTGCGCGGGGGCAAAAGAGTAGAGGCGTCTGACATAGCGGAAGTTGTCTCCAAAATCTCCGGAATTCCCGCCGGGAAGGTCGCGAAGGAAGAAGTGCGCAAGCTGCTCGAGATGAAGAAAGCCCTGAGCGGGGCCATCATCGGGCAGGACGATGCGGTAGATAAGGTCTGCAGGGCCATTTGCCGCAACAGAGCCGGGCTGAAGGATCCGGGCAGACCCATCGGCACTTTCCTGTTCTTCGGCCCTACCGGAGTGGGAAAGACCAAGCTTGCCAAATGCCTGGCCGAATATCTGTTCGATTCGGAAGAGAACCTTGTGCGGATAGACATGAGCGAATACTCCGAAAAAATTTCGTCCTCCCGCCTGATAGGGGCTCCTCCGGGCTATGTGGGCTACGAGGAAGGAGGGCAGCTCAGCGAGGCCGTGCGCCGCAAACCCTATTGCGTGGTGCTGCTGGACGAGATTGAGAAGGCCCACGGCGACATCTTCAACCTGCTTCTTCAGGTTATGGACGAGGGCAGGCTCACAGACAGCAACGGCAGAACCGTAAACTTCCGCAACACCATAGTAATCATGACCTCCAACGTGGGGTCCAGGGAGCTGGAAGACTTTGGCAGGGGTATAGGTTTCAGCCACAGCGACTCAGACGACGAGCAGAGGCGGAAAGCCGTACTGGACAAAGCCGTGCGAAAGTCTTTCCCGCCCGAGTTCATAAACCGCATAGACGAACAGGTGTTCTTCAATTCACTCGGCAGGCCCCAGATTGAAAAGATAGTGGACCTGGAGTTGAAGGAATTGAAGGCAAGGGCTGAAGAGGAAGGTTATATGGTAACCGTATCCCCTGGCGCGAAGGCCCTTGTGGCCGATGCCGGCTACGACTCCGCCTACGGAGCACGTCCGCTGAAGAGGGCTGTTACCCGCTACATAGAGAATCCCCTTTCTGAATTCATTCTCACAGACAAGCTGCTGCGCAAGGGCAATCAAAAACCCCCGACAAGGCGGGGGGCGACAAAAGTCAAAGTTGTACTCTCCGCAGACAAGAACTCCACGGAAATAAGGAAAATGCCTTAAATGGAAGCCATTATGTCGAGGCTGAGCTTCACGAGCTCCTTCACCTTCGGCTTATAATCGGCATTGCTCTCCTTGAGGCTGCGGTTCGCTATTGCACAGCAGACCGTGGCGGCATCGTGTCCGAGTTTGCCTGCAAGGCCGGCAAGGGCGGAACCCTCCATTTCCAGGTTGGTGATTTTCCAGCCGTTGTGGTCGAACGAGGCGCAGCGGTCCAGCATGTCCGGCATGGCAAGTCCGAGCCGCACCACCCTGCCCTGAGGCCCGTAGAAACCTGGGGCGGAGATGGTCATACCCTTGACGGTATAAGGCTCGAAGGCCTTGATAATCTTGTCGGACGCCTTTACGAAGTAGGGATCGGGCAGATGACGGGCCCAGTTCATATGCTTCTTGAAATCTTCCTCGAAGTCTTCCAGGGACTCGCGGTTCTCGTACCAGTTCAGAAGTCCGTCGAAACCGATGGAAATGTGGGAGAGGATGAAAGAACCGAGCGGGATATAGGGCTGCAGCGCCCCGCAGGTACCTATCCTCAGGACAGTCAGCCTGCGGTGTTCGGGTTTTACGGTACGGGTTGCGAAATCTATGTTCGCCAGAGCGTCCAGCTCAGTCATCACTATGTCTATATTGTCCGTGCCTATACCTGTAGACAGGAAGGTCATGCGCGTGCCCTTGTAGCTGCCAGTGCAGGAGACGAACTCTCGCGAGGCGTTGCGGCACTCGATACTGTCGAGCATCTCCGCCATCATGTCCACCCTGCCGGGGTCTCCCACGACTATAACACGGTCTGCAAGTTGTTCCGGTTTGATGTGAATGTGGAATGCGGATCCGTCGGAATTGATAATCAGTTCTGATTCTGGAATTCTCATAGCGATTTATTTTTTACGTTTAGCGGAACGCAGGCGGGAGGCGCTGCGAACCAATAGTTCATCTGCATATATGCCCTTGATGGCAAGGACGGTAAGTATCATGGCCACGGCGGGAAGTATTACGGTTCCGGAGAAAACTATTCCGTCCGGAGCGGTAAAGTAATCCCAGGCCAGCCAACCCTGCAGGCCGGCGGTAACTATCAGCGAAAAAGCCGCGATGCGCAACTGCACCAGTCTCTTCTTGAAAAGGAACAGCGAAAGCACCGTTCCCAGCTCGGCAAAAGCCAGCAGAATAAGCCAGGGCAGCTTTTCCGTATACATAATGCGGCCGTCTTCAAGCAGGTCTCCGGGAACTCCGGGCTCGAACACCCGGGCGGCCGGCACAAAAAACAGCACGCCGAGCAGCACTGCCGCAATCATCAAATAAAGTGTCTGAACTCTCTGCCACATAGTTCTACCGAGAATTGAAACGGGCGAGCACCGCCGCCTCGTAAGTTTTTGATACCGGGATTCTGTCTATCTTTGAAGACTCCAGGGTAAGGTAGTAGCCCTCTTTTTCCGCCGCAAGCACCTCCACCTTGTTGATGTTTATAAGGAATTTGCGATGGCAGCGCACCAGGTCGCTGTCTGAAAA
>JAGAAU010000245.1 GCA_017615135.1 Bacteroidales bacterium
TCCATTCCGAACCGGCTATAACACCTATGGCTTCACTGCCACCGGCAGCTTCGAAAGAAAGGGTGGTTGCCGTGATGCTGAACTGACTTTTGCGCTTCTCTTCGGCAACAGCCGCAGCCTTGGCTTTCTTCTTGGCCAGATTGCACTTCGAGATAAGGTTATCGGCAGCATCCCGATGCTCTGCAGTAATGCCGGGGACAGACTTGGCAACATTAAGTATCTTGATAGCTTCGTCCCATTTGCCCAATTTGTAACACTTCTGGGCATTTTCTACAAGAGAAACGTAACGGCTCGGAGCTGTCTGGGCCATACAATACCCACACAACAAAAAAATGAGCGCAAAAAGGGAAATTATTCTTCTCATTTTTTCAGAAATTCTTCACGGAGCACTTCCAGATCGGGATTCTCCTTAATAGAAAGCGCGTTGTCTATACAACTGACAATATATTGAGCTTCCTTGGTATTGTCATTAAGATACTTGTAGATCTGGCAAGATTCCTTAGCGGCGTTATAAAGCGCAAAGTGCATAGAATCAAGACGAGTGTTTACAACCTGCAATTCCTTGTTAAGGGCCTGGAAACGATATTGATCTTCTGTACCGGCATAACGTTTCCTTATGCTGTCCGCCCTCTCAAACACAAAACGCGCTTCCTTCAGAGCTGCAATCTGATCAGGTGTAGTCTCTATGGACATGGGGCTGTTTTTCCAGATTGCCGCCTGCCTCTGAAGGGAATCAGCCTGCTTTTTCAGCCTTTCGTATAAGATATAATCGGCCGAAATGCTATTCTTTACAACTAAGGATTTTATACCAAAGTACAATCCTGCCGAGAGCAAAATGGCAAGGACAACTACCGCAATCCAGGTCATTATCCTGCTGCCTGTCTTGGGGCTGGCTATCCCGGAAGACGGGTTTGTGAGAGCCTGCTGCACAGCGGAGAGGAGATCGTCCATAGAACTCGAACTTCTATACAGCCAGTTTACACTTCCCAGCAGGAATTCAAGGTCTGCCGGCATTGGCGACGAATCTATGAGCCAGGGCACGATGCATCCGCTTTTCTTATGGTTGAAAGCATACAGGATTTCAGCTCTGGTGAACTTGGATTTATAGGAGTTCTCTCCGCCGATGAGCAGGAAAACGCTGCATGCATCTATCATTTGTGCAAGGACTTCCGGGAAATTAGCTCCGCCGGAAATACCTTCCCTGTCAATGAAATAAGTAATACCAGCCTTGGAAAGGACAGCGCACACGGCATCCGCCTCGGCGATATCCCTTCTGGAATAGCTGATAAATACATCGTAATGCAGGTCCATCACATTAATGCATCTTGAGTTGCAAATATATGGAATAAATATTACTTTTGGAATATGAAAAATGGATGTGCTTTCAAGGCCCTTTCTTTTTTCGCCGCGGTGCTGGTTGCAGGGGCATGCAGGACGGAGGAAATCGGGACGGAAACAACGGTTGTTCACGCAGGTATCGGAACCGCTAAAACCGTTCTGGATTATCCGGAAATTCACTGGTGCGACGGTGATAAAGTATGCCTCAACGGAATCGAGTCTTCATCTGCAGAGGTTACCGGGAACGGAAAAACAGCCGTTTTCCAATTCTCCGAAATCATCAACCCGCCATATTACGGGGTTTATCCCTCTTCAGCCCTGGTGCCGGGCAGTTTCAATCCCTCCTCGGGAGGATACGGCAAGGTAGTGCTTCCGGAGGTGCAGAATTGCGTTCCGGGCAGTTTCGATCCGGCCGCCGCGCTGCTTCTGGCCTACTCTTCAACCGCAGAGGACGAACTGCTGTTTTCTTGTGCCACCGCCTTCATGAAAATTACGGTCAGCGGAGAAAACGCTCTGCCCGGAATAGACAGTATCTGCCTGTCTGCCATCGGCGGGGAAGATATGAGCGGAGAATTGAATCCGGCTACCGAAACCGGCAAAACCGTAAGTTTGAACTGCAAAGGCACAGATATCAATGGAGTTCCCCTGTACCTGGCAATTCCCGCAAAAACCTATTCCCAGGGAATTACAATACAGATTACCGACGGCAGCCGGCACTTCATGAAACTGAGTTCAGACAAAAGTTTCACCGCAGTTGCCGGAAAGATTTATCCCACCAGTTTCAATTATGTTCCGAACGGAACGATAGTGAGCACGGACATAGAAGGAGCGGAAGAAGCGAAGATAGCCGGCATAGAAGAGCTCAACCGCAACTCGCAGGGGCTGAATTCCCACGCCGGAGAATGCGGCAGAAGTGCGGTTGAAATGGACCGCCGCACCATGCACATCCTGGGAGAAAGCGAGCTTGGGCACCCGGTACTGGACTACCCGCGCATAAAGATGCTGCCCAACGGGTCCTACATACTTTTTTACATGCCGCAGCGCACCGGGCACAGCGTTTACTGCTCTTTCAGCGATGATCTGGAACACTGGGACGGCCCGCACACGGTATGGGGCAAAATGGCCACGGTAGACCCGGCCGGTAAAGCCGATGAGATTTATTTCGCAGACGGAGACATGGTTGTAGCAGACAACGGCGACCTGCTTGTATTCGGCACATACCGCCTCCGCCATGGCGCGCACAAGTACCTGAAACAGTGGGGAATAACCATGAAGCGCTCCCGCGATATGGGAAAGACCTGGGGAGAAGAAAAACACCTGTACAAGACCTGCGTCTGGGAGCCCATACCCATCAAACTGCCTTCCGGAGAGATTCTGGTGTTCTTCACCGATTCAGACCACGACTGGGATCCTACCATTACCGGGATTTCACTGCTGCGCTCGTCGGATAACGGTTATTCATGGACTGTGCAGGCGCCCGTGATGCGTTTTGCCAGCGGCTGGGCATACCCGCGCCAACTTTCTCTGGACATGCCGGCTCCCCAGGGAGATTCCACCGTGCGATGGACATCCCAGATGCCGGCAGTTGTACTGCTGAACGACAGGCAAACCTGCCTCGTGTGCTACGAGACCGTGAACCCCAAGCAGGACCTCAGGCTGTCCCTCGCGTGGGAAGACTCGTCCTGGCCCACCACCCTTACCGGGCAGATGGAAGGCCCTGCACAGCGCATCCAGTATATGTTCGGAGGAAGCGGACCTTACCTCGCCCAGTTCCCTTCCGGAGAAACCCTGCTCAGCTATTCCGGGCTCAACTGGTATCTCCGGCTCGGCAACGAAACCGGCAGCGACCTTAACAAGCAACCCTTCTTCACCCCATACGCCGGAACATCACACTGGGGAAATCTGGAGCTGGAAAATTCCCACACGGTACTTGGCACTTCAGCCCGGTTCCACGGCACGCCGGAGGATCCTATATATGAGCAGCAAAGGGACATCCTGGTTGCTAAATTCCGCCTGAACCATCGCATAGACATACCTCGGTTCACCCCTGTACTGGACGGAAAGAACAACGACTGGGACGACAATACAGACGCCTTCTTCCTGGGCAGCGAAAGCCAGTGTCAGTGCTGCTTCCGCTTTTGCTACGACGATAATTATCTCTATTCTCTGACCGACTGCCTGGACGAGAACCTTTCAGACGGTCCGGAACATATACGGCTGTACTTCTCAGACGGGCAGAACTGCAGCAGCATCCGCGAAGTGGAGGTCATGGCTGCAGGAGAGGATATCAGAACCACCAGGATTCCCGGCACCGGCTTCGTTACCGAGGTGCGTATCCCCCTGGGCAATCTGCCCTTCAACGCAACAGACGGCATATATTTCAATGCCGTGATGGAATACGGAGAGATTCAAGACACTTTTGTCCTAAGAACTCTGGACGATGTAAGCAACTGGTTCCACATTCATCCGCAATAACTGTATCATGAAGAGAGTTACAATATCGATTATTTCAGCTGCGCTGCTTCTGCTTCTCCTCCCCTGCCTGCCGGCATCCGGGGCGAAGAAAAAGGCCGCCAGAATTTCTGTAAGTTGGGAACCCGCCATAGAAGTAACAAGAGGCGGATATGCCAGGGTACACAAACTGAACGACGGTTCCATGATGCTCTGCTATTCCCGCGGAGGAGACGCTTTTGCCCGTTTCAGCGGCGACCAGGGCGCCAGCTGGTCTGACGAGGTGCTGGTTATGAGAGCATTCAACGCGAGCAACGACCGAGGCACAGCATTCGTCCGCTGCGCCAATGCCGAGTTCGTACAGCTTTCCGCCAATCACCCTGCACATCCTGGGCGCATAATTTACTGCGTGAACCTGAGGCCGAAGGACAACAAATCCACCGTTCACCCCTTTGCGATTGCCTGCAGCGTTTCCGACGACGGCGGCAGGACCTGGAGCCCCAGAAGAAGCATTTACGATTCCAGAATCTGGGACGAAGATGCATCCAAGGGAGCCTGGGAGCCCTTTGCGATGGAACTTCCGGACGGAACCCTGCAGGTATACTTCACCGACAACACCCCCTACTTCGCCAAAGGAGACAGGCGCGGGAACAACATTTCCGTGGTGGAATCCCGCGACGGCGGAGACAGCTGGAGTTCCGAGCGCATAGTCTGCCATAGCGAAGGCGGCTGGGACGGCATGCCGGTCGTTACCGTAGTGAACGACAGAATGTACCTTTCAGTTGAACATAAAGACGAGAGGGGCGGGAAGGTTCCTATGGACATTCAGCTTATGACCTGCAGTCTGGAAGAAAACTGGAACAGAGAGATTGACCTGGGCTCCCAGCAGCGCTTCTCTCCCTACGTACAAACCGAAGTTTACGAAGGCGCACCCTATATAATCCACACAGACAATTACTTCGTAGTGAGTTTCCAGTCTGCAGACGGCGCCGAAGAGACACTGAAAGACGTTCATTCGGTACCTGAAATCCGGATTTGCCCCATCACAGAGGCTGCCTCCGACAAACTGGGGCGGTTTTACGGGATGCAGGGAGGATTCCGCCCGATGAACATAGACCAGACAAGCGGCTCAGGACTCTGGAATTCTCTCTGCCATCTTGAGGGAGACAGATTCCTCTGCGTAACCCAGCACAAGGGAAGCATTTATCTGATACCTGGAACTATTACCGCAAAATGAAACTGCCGTCCGGATTCTGCGCAAGTCTGAGCCTTGTGCTCTGCCTTCTCCCTGTTTCCTGCAACAGGGAAGACGGTCCCGTGGAAGGTACTGTACTGGAAGCAGTGCTAGACAAGAACCGCACGAGTCTGGACGGGACACAGATTTTCTGGTCTGAGGGCGACGTCATCTTCGTGAACGGCAACAGCTCCTCCTCAATTGAAATTCAGGAAGGAGGGTCAAGCGCGCGATTCAGTTTCCAAAAGACTGTCTCTGCACCTTTTTACGCCCTATATCCTGCACAGAACGTGATAAGCGGCAGCTATTCCCCCGGATCCATGGACTTTGGCACCGTAACGCTACCGTCTGTACAGCACTGCGCGCCAGGCTGCTTCGACCCTGAAGCCGCACTCATGCACGCCCAGGCCGGCTCCGAAGTGGACGCCCTGCACTTCAGCTGCGGAGTTGCTTTCCTGAAACTGACAATTGAAGGTACCGGCGGCAACAGCGCAGCCATCAAACGCATAGAGCTGCATGCCCTGAACGGGGAGGATTTATGCGGAGACCTCCGCTTTCTGCCCTCAGAGCGCAAATTTGCAGACAGTGGCAGCAACGGCGCCGCCGTTTCGGTAATATGCGGGGAAGGACTCCCCCTCGGTGGCAGCGTCTACGTTGCCATCGAAGCCCGCAACTATGCCTCCGGCCTTGGCATCAGACTGATAGACAGCGAGAACCATTTCCGCGACATCAAATCTGCAAAGGCATTCGCCGCAGAGGCTGGAACGGTGTATCTCACAACGGTTCCCTTCTCCCCTACCGGAACTATCATAGATGGGCAGACTGAAGAGTTTCAGGAATTGAACATCGAATGGGGCTCTCCCGTTCAAATCTGCTCCGGCGGCTACGGGAGGATTAAACGACTCGCAGACGGCAAGCTTCTGCTTGCCTATTCCAACGGCGGCAATATCAATGTGCGCCCGAGTACCAACAACGGCAGCTCCTGGGGCTCTGCAGTGCCGGTTATGAAAAGCTTCAACGTAAGCAATTCCAGAGGCTCCGCCCTGGTGGTTTGCGCCAATCCGGAATTCGCTCAGATTTCAGCTGCCAACCCTGATCATCCGGGCCGTATAATAATGGCTGGCAATTTCCGCCCCAGGGTAAGCAGTTCAGACACCTCCCCAAAACCGTCCATTTACCCCTACTCCATAGCAATCTCCCATTCCGACGACGGTGGCGCCAGCTGGAGCGACACTACTGTGGTTTACCGCTCGAAACGCTGGTCTGACGATGCCTCAAAAGGCTGCTGGGAACCCTTCGTGCTGGAACTGCCGGACGGAACCCTTCAGATTTATTTCACAGACAACACTCCATACGGAGCCAATAATGCCGACGACCTGCCGTACGTCAACACAAAAGGCAACAACATATCGGTAATAGAGTCGCACGACGGAGGAGACTCCTGGAGCGGCGAACGCATAGTCTGCCACACTGAAAGCCCGGCCGGAATGGGCTGGGACGGCATGCCGGTGGCCACCCTGATAGACGGGCGAATCTTCCTGGCGGTTGAGCACAAGGACATAGTGGGCGGGAACTACCCCATGACCATACAGCTGAACTCTACGCAGCGCTTCTACCCCTTCGTTCAGAGCACCGCCTTGAACAGCGGATGTTACCGCGGCGCCCCGTACATAATAACCACAGACAATTACGTAGTACTCTCATACCAGAGCGCAGAAGGTTCCTCTTCGGTTTTCACCAGCGAGAACTCGGTTCCTGAGGTTCGTGCCATCTCCCTCGAGGAGTGGAAAAACGGCAGCGATGCCAAGATGGACAAAAGCTTCCGCCCCATGCCCGGGATAGACCAGACTGCCGATTCCGGGCTATGGAACTCGCTCTGCGACCTTGGCGAAGACCGTATCTTCTGCGTAACCCAGTACAAAGGCCGCATTTATATCACACAAGGAAAAATTTCCGGGAAATGAAAAAGTATTGTTCAATATTTCTATTGATTACAGCACTAGCCTGCCAGAAGGAAAGCGACAAGGTTACCATCCTCCATGCCACCGTGGAAGACAGCAGGACTACCCTGGACTATCCCAGCATACTATGGAGTCCGGACGATGCCATTGTAGTGAACGGAAAGACATCCACCGCCATTAGCATATACAACGACGGGCACGGTGCGGATTTCACCCTTCCGGAACTTACGGCCCCCTACTCCGCCGTTTATCCTGCATCGGCCTACGCCACCTCGGTCAGGGCAATTTTACCCTCTGAACAGAAATATGTTCCCGGCGGCTTCGACCCGTCTGCGGCCCTTATGTGGGGATATTCAGAAGACAACCCTGACATAAGGTTCCAGTGCGGAGTGGCCTTATTGAAA
>JAGAAU010000246.1 GCA_017615135.1 Bacteroidales bacterium
CCCTGAGTGCCTCTATGACGCTTTTTGGCATTTGGTCCAGCTCGTCAAGGAAGAGCACTCCATTGTGAGCCAGGCTCACTTCCCCTGGCACCAGGCTGTCTCCTCCTCCGCCGCCGATAAGGGCGGGGAGCGAAGCGCTGTAATGCGGCGCACGGAAAGGCCGCTGACGCATCAGTCCGTAGGGATTCTCCCTCTTTCCGATTACCGAATAGAGTTTGCTGGTTACCAAAGATTCTTCTTTCGTCATCGGGGGCAATATCCCCGCCATGGCCTTTGCCAGCGAGCTCTTCCCCGAGCCAGGTGCACCAATAAGAATCAGATTATGTGCGCCCGCTACTGCTATTTCCGCACCGCGCTTCGCCCCTTCCTGCCCAATTATTTCTGCAAAATCCATATAACCTGCATCCCGGCTGTGACTATTGGCATCCATGTCCCATACACCTATCCTGTTGCGAATGAGCAGGTCGGAGGCATTCTCCATTTCTTCCAGGATGCGCAGCACCTCATCCAGATTCTCCACCCCGAATACCTTCGAGTCGCTGAACTCCAGCGCTTCCATGGCCGAGCGCTTCGGCAGGATGCAGCCTTCGAAGCCCAGTTTTTCCGCCAGCTCCACCACCAGCAAGGCCCCGGGCACATCCCTTACGGATGCATCCAGCCCAAGCTCTCCCATGATTATATATTTCCCCAGTCCGGGAAGATTCCGCTGCTCGGATGCCGCAATGATTCCCAGGGCAATCGGCAGGTCGTATCCGCTTCCGCTCTTGTGCATATCCGCAGGTGCCAGATTTATGACTATTTTCTTCCCCGGGATATGGAAACCCCTTGACTGCAAAGCAGTTACCGTTCGCAGCAGGCTCTCCTTCACCGCCGCATCCGCCAGCCCTACCAGATGCACTCCGATGCCTTTGTCGATGTTCACTTCGACCGTTACGGGCACTGCATCGATGCCCACACATTTCGCTCCTTTGATATCTACCAGCATGGCTCAACGTTTTATTTCAAGTGCAACCGAAGAGATGTAGCCGTTAATGTTGATGATATACTCTTCGTCTTCGCAAAGCAGATACGGGCGCTTCCCTTTTTGTCTGGGATTGACGCCTATTGCCAGGCCCGCATCGGTCAGCGCCGCACAGTCGCGTGTGAAAACATATGAGTCCGGGATTTCAAACAGCACATCCTCACCGTCTTCTACCACGAATCCGTCGCCCTCTGGGATGAGTGCGTATGCCTCTGCCCCGCTATGGTATATAAAGTAGGCCGGAGATGAGAACGATACTGCCGGGCCTGACACCGGCATAAAAGCTGAATCGGGCCCGGTGCCGTGAAATATCCCGCTCAGATCTCTTCCTTTTCTGTTTCCGACCGCGTAAATATCTCCTTCTTCGATTGCTATTCCTGCCGAGCTCCAGTCAAAATAACCCATAGTATAGGTCTTGTGCGGGGTTTTCAGGTACGACATCAGGCTTCCCGAATAGAGAAGGTACTCCTTGCTGTCGTGGATTTTAATATCTATAACTTCCTCTGCCGAAGACGGCTTATCCACCCTCCAGAGCTCTTCGTCCTGCACTTTCCAGCACTTCCCGGAAAGGTCCTCATAGCAGAAACAGAAGTGGTCGCCATCCCGGTACAGCGCCCCTGTGCGGCCGTAAGCCGATGAGCTGAAATCCCCGAAAATTCTGCAGTCCTCCAGTTCCAGCAGGAGTTCTCCGTTTTTGCGGAAGCGGCAGCCGCCCCCTGAGCGCAGCCTCCCAAGGGTGTAAACGCTGCTGCCGAAAGGAAGCAGTCCCACGAGGTATTCCCTGCCTGAATAGCGGAAGAGCTCCTCTCCGTCGCGTTTAATTACAGTCTCGCTGTCGCTTACATATTCCGTATAAAGATGACCCCCTATCAGATGATGGGAATCCGGATCGGCACTGATACAGAACTGCGGCCCTGTTCCGTACACTGCTGCCAACTCCATATCTTTATACAGAAAGAGTTCGCACGAGGACACCCCCGCCGCGGTGTCGCGGTGCCAGTCGTAATCTTCAGGCACGCTCACAGCCGTCAGCAGGAGAACCGTGTCGGCTTCGTGTTGCTCAGAATCAGAAATGTCCGGTGTCCGTCCTTTCGTGTCCACTTTTTCGCATGACAGCATCAGTGTAGCAAGAATAACGGACAGGGCCGCAGGGAATCTGTATTTCATATCGCACAATTTTTCTGTGCAAATGAAATAAAAAAAATAACCCTCCTTCAGGGTAAAAAGGGGGGTCTAAAAAACTATTTTCGTTTCTTTAATTAAAAAGAAAACTTTAGCCCTATAAATTAAATCTTAAACCTGCATCAAACATAAACAGGAAGGGCTTTTCGGTGCGGATGCTCTTCGGCTGGCGGCAGTCGAAATAGTAGCGGGCAGAAGGGTCGACATAGAGGCCGAGACGCTCGGAAAGCTTGAATTCTATGCCAAGTCCAAACGCAGCGGAATACTGCATACCGTGGCACTTGTCGCCGACCACCGTATTCTTTGTGCTTTCCAGAATTGTAAACTTGTTGGTAATGCCGTATTCTGCCTCGGCTCCGGCAAAGGAGTAGAGGTGGAAGCCCTGGAAATCCAGAAGTTTTACAAAGAAGTTGACGGGGACTCCGAGGTACTGCATGGTGTGGCGGATGTCGCCGGTCACGTCCTCGGAATCAGACTTGTAGTTACCATTGAAGGTTCTCGTGAGCAGCGAATAGTCAACTCCCGTACCTATGGCAAGCCTGTCGTTCAGGTGGAAACGCACGCCGGCACCGACACTGAGCGGAAGACCGTAGCTGGATTTGCTGGTTTCGGTGACCCCTGTCTGGGTGTATTCGGAAGATGCGCTGACGCCATAAGCGCCGGGACGCGCACCTGTGTTGTTC
>JAGAAU010000247.1 GCA_017615135.1 Bacteroidales bacterium
AGATATTCCCCGAGGACACAAGTTTACGCTCAAGGCCCTGAAGGCTGGAGACGACATCATCAAATACGGTTTTCCCACCGGTCATGTGACGGTGGATAAACCCGCCGGATCGCTGGTAGACCACAATTGTATCAAGACCAACCTCTCAGGTTTGAAGGAATATAGCTACACGCCGGTTGATTGTCCGCTCCCGTCGGTACCTGAAGAAATCCCCACGTTCGACGGCTATTTGCGTGCAGACGGTCAGGTGGGTATCCGCAACCAGATATGGATTATACCGACGGTAGGATGTGTGAATGGTATCTGCCAAAGGCTGGCGGAGGCATTCCAGGCGGAGATTGCCGGTCGGGCCGGCAATGACGGCGGGGTGGATGCTGTTGTGGCCTTTCCGCATAATTACGGTTGTTCGCAGTTGGGCGACGACCACGAAAATACCCGTACCATACTCGCGGACATGGTGCATCACCCCAATGCCGGCGGCGTGCTTGTTGTATCGCTCGGCTGCGAAAACAATCAACTAGGGGCCTTTATGGAAAAAGTCGGGCCGGTCGATTTTGCCCGCGTGCGTACCATGGAGGTTCAGAAGATCGATGGCGATGAAATGGAGTGCGGGCTGAATGCCCTGCGCGGAATTTACGAAATCTGTTCTAAAGACAGGCGAACCCCCGTGAGTGCATCGGAACTGAAGATCGGGCTCAAATGCGGGGGCTCGGACGGTCTGTCGGGCATAACCGCAAATCCCCTTCTCGGAGTCTTCTCCGACCGTCTTGCAGCCTGCGGAGGCACTACAGTCCTTACCGAGGTGCCTGAAATGTTCGGCGCAGAAACCATACTTATGAACCGCTGCGCTTCCAGGGAGCTTTTCTCCCAGACAGTCAGCCTTATCAACGACTTCAAGTCTTATTTCATGAAGGCCGGAATGCCTGTGTATGAGAATCCTTCGCCAGGCAACAAAGCGGGAGGTATATCTACACTGGAAGAGAAGTCTTTGGGATGCACCCAGAAGAGTGGCAGCGGCCCCGTTATGGGAGTCCTTTCATATGGTAATCGCATAAGCAGCAAGGGCTTGAATCTGCTCAGCGCTCCCGGAAACGACCTTGTGGCATCTACCGCCCTGGCCGCATCCGGCTGCCAGATGGTGCTCTTTACGACAGGCCGCGGAACACCTTTCGGCAGTTTTGTGCCAACTATGAAGATATCTACCAATACTCCGCTTTTCGAGCGCAAGCCAAATTGGATTGATTTTAATGCCGGTGTACTCGCAGCAGGCGCCGCCATGGAGGAGACAGCAGACCGTTTCTTCAACTATGTTCTGGAGGTTGCTTCCGGCCGTGCGGTCAACAACGAGAAAAACGGCTTCCGCGAGATTGCCATCTTTAAAACCGGCGTAACGCTGTAGAGTTCAGCCCCCTATTAAATACGAAAGCGTATTTCTGACTGCTTGGGTATTTATAGCGCAGCAATCTCTTTTTCGGATAAGCCTGTAATTTGAGCAATATCCTCTGTGCTCATCTTACGGGCCTTTAATTTCCGGGCGATGGCCTTCTTCTCAGCTATCAATTTTGCTTCGCCTTTTGCTTCACCTTTTGCGAGCCCCTCCTCCAGGCCTTCTGCAAGCCCCTCTTTTTTTGCGTAGGCAATCTGATTGATTATATCGCGTTTGGTAGTCATGTCGTTGATGTATTTGGTGCGTTCCTCGGCGGTAAATGTAGCAATTTCCGCCGAATCCAGCAAACGTGACAGCAGTTCGCTACTCTCTGTCCCCGCCGGCCTTTCCTCCATTGTCGTCAGATTTCTTAGGGTGTAGCAGAAATTGTCCAGCACTCCGGCTTCCGGCGTCAGGGCCTTTGCGCAATTGGGCAGCTCCAGAAAAATGAACTGCAGGCGGTCCGACATCAGTTCTCCGTCCTCTTTCCGTCTCAGCGCATATCGGTAGAGAACTTCATCGCTGCCGATATGGATGGAAAAGTCCATTATGCCGATGAAGTACACAGGCGGGAAGTCATACGCAGCGCTGCCCCGCCGAATCTGCTGCTGAACCGCAAAACTGGAGTTGAAGATTGCACGCTCGTAAAACGCATCCTGCCGAGCGAGTTGTAGTTCCACGATGAATCGCTGCCCATTGGAATCGGTGGCAGCAATATCTACGCGGATATCCTTGTCGGTATCGTCCGGGTTAACGTATTCCTGCGGAGAAAGGGTAAGTTCGGTAATCTCGCGTTCCGGAATCAGTTCTTTCAGCAGCAGCTCCAACAGCCGTTTGTTTGCCTCAGTGCCAAAACTGCGTTTAAACCATCTGTCCATCAGGATGTCGGCGAATCGCCCGATGTGGATTTCGTTGTTGTTCGATAGTGTTTCCATAATGGCGTTTTTCCGGCAAAACTATCCGCGCAGACAATACGAGTCAAGGACTTTCAAAAATCGTAAATGAGATTTTTACGATTCTTGGAAAAATTTACGATTTACGGTGCGGGAAATGGCAAAAAAATTCAGAATCGCCATTTGACGCCAAGAATGAAGAGTTGGCGGTTATTGCGTACCTGCTCAACCCAGTATTCCTTCAGCTCTTCGGATTCAAAGCTGGTCTCCATAGTCTGGTCCAGCAGGTCCAGGGCGTCGAAGTACAGGGTAAAGCGCTTGAAGTCCTTCTTTACGTGGGCGTTCAGCTTGCAGTATTCTTTGAAGATGGTGAAGAAGGTTGCCACCTTGCTCTGATATTTGGCGTCCATTCCTATGCTCCATCCCTTGCCGAGATTCGCAGAAATATCAGCGTTCAGGCGCCAGTCGAAGGATTTCTTTTCAGCACCGTTGCTTTTGGCTATGCGTTGAGACTGCTTATAGGTAATTCCTGCGTTTGCGGTGATTATCTTTCCGCGCCAGCCAAGGGTTTGCGTGAATCCTACGGAACGGCTGTCTGCAGAATTTATCCAACGGAATATCTTATACAGGCGTCCGTCTATTTCCTCATTGGACCAGGTCTGGTCTATCTCATTTTCAGTGCGCTCGAAAGAGACTCCCGTACTTGCAATAAATCGCTTCCAGTTGAATGCATACTCAAGGGCATAGTGTCGGGTTGTGGGTGAAATGAGCTGCTCGTTCCCCCTGTAGAGCTGATCCATATATCCGGCAGTGCGGTCGTACCAGCAGACCTTCAGATAATCAGGATGCTTGACGCTCATCTTGTTGATCAGGTTGATGGAATGATGCGGCGAGATGGTCCACTTGAGGTTGGCGTTCCCCACCGGATATACACCTCTGATTTGTAGCGGCTGCCTGTGGCTTTCGTTGTTCAGGCGGCGACCATAGATCTGGCAGGCATAGTCTGCATGGGCCTCAATGTTTTTCCAACTAAAGTCTGCCGTCATGTATGGTTCCGCTTTCATGCTGAAGAAATTGAAATTTTCCCTCAGCCTGGTAGAGTCTTTCCAGGTCCAATCTTCCTCTTCCGTCAGTAATTTTATTCTTGTGGCGCCACTGTTTTCGTCGATGGAGTGTTTGCTTGAATACCGGACACCGGCAGAGTATGTCAGTTTTACCACTCCGTCCAGCCTTGGCATCTGGAGATTGATATCTCCGTCCAGGCTGAAATCTGTATTTGTGGGTGTGATTCTGTATTTCCAGGCATAGCCCTGAATGCCCTCTAATTCCACCGCAGTTTCGCCCTCGTTTCCTCCCGAATCGTTCTTGACCACTGTCCAGGTGTTAACCTTCTGGTTATGAACGGCTTGTAAGGAAATAAAACTTTTCAGGACAAATCGGCCGGAATAGAACTCCCGATAGGTTCTGAGTCCGGTTTCCACCTTATGCTCATTCATGACAGGAGTCTCATAGTAGTATGAAAACTTCTCAAATTCCTCGGAGTTGCCGTCGACGTTTATCGAGTGGTTCATCGCATTGTCGTTGGAATACTTATACAGAATCCAGGTGGAGTAATTCCTGTCTTTGTCCGGCGTCCACTTGAAATTGGATTTCACGCTTGCGGACAGTGGTCTTGTGGTTGCCGCCTTATATACCAGGCCGGATTTTTCATTTTTATACGAGAACCTGCCGTTATCGGTGGTTTTAGGTTCCCACTTGCCGTCTATGGTAGTGCTCCAGCCAAATTTGTCTTTCTTGTAATCCAGCTGGAGAACTCCCTTTGCAAGCCCATGATACATAGGCATATAATCGTTAACGAGGTTGCCTTCTATCCCTCCCAGACCGCCGGACAGATCCATATTGCCGGACCATTGCGCCCGCAAAGGAGCGCAAAACAGCAGTAATACCAGGCAAAGTGCGACGTTCTTCATATACTAACCCGAGAGTTCGTACAAATATACGGATTCTTTATCTTTGCAAAAAAAACTAGTTTATGCGTATCCGGTTCAATCTGATACTTTCCTTTATTTTTGTGGCTATGAATGCCTATGCCGGCAGCTTTACGGTAGCGCAGGACGGCAGCGGAGATTTTTGCACTGTGCAGGAGGCGGTGAATGCCTGCCCGGATTACAGCCACGAGGTTATTACGACAATTTACGTGAAAGCCGGCGTTTACCGGGAGCAGCTGACAATTCCGCATAACAAGTTCCGCCTGCATTTCATCGGGGAAGGGGCGGAGAAGACCGTAATAAGCTGGGGAAAATATGCGCGCCAGAACTGGCCGGGCACCGAAGACAAGGTGGGAACTTCCGGCAGTGCCAGCGTCTATATCCATTCGAGCTATGTGACTTTCGAGGAGATTGGCTTCGAGAATACCGCCGGAGAGGGAAAAGAAATCGGCCAGGCGGTTGCGGTGTTTACAGACGGCGACTTCCTTTACTTCAAACGCTGCCGGTTCATAGGTAATCAGGACACCCTGTACACTTACGGGCGTTACGGCAAAAACGGCGGAATAAAGCGCAACTATTATCTGGACTGCTATATAGAGGGTACGACCGATTTTATCTTCGGACCGTCAATCTGCTGGTTTGAGAACTGTATAATCCATTCGAAGAAAAACAGTTACGTAACGGCAGCCTCTACCTTGGAGGGGCAGAAGTGGGGCTATGTCTTCCATAACTGCACCCTTACGGCCGCTCCCGGGGTGGATAAATGCTATCTCGGCCGTCCCTGGGGCGCTTATGCCAAAACAGTATTCATCAACTGCCGGCTGGGGGCGCACATAGTTCCGGAGGGCTGGCACAACTGGGAGAAGCCCGGCAAGCCCAATACGGAAGAGAACAGTTTCTATGCTGAATACGGCAATACAGGCCCCGGAGCCGATACTTCACGCAGGGTTTCCTGGGCAAAGCAGCTCAGTGCCGCACAGGCGGCGGAATATACTTTTGCCAACGTGATGTTCCAGGATTCCGACGGAATTGTTTGGAATCCGGAAGATAACCGCTAGTTCCCCAGATACTTGCAGATAAGGCGCACCATAAGGTCGTTGAGCGGCTCTACGGTGTAGGCTCCCACGGTTGCGGCGATATGGTCGTTGCCCACGCCGCTGTCGTTGGTGAGGAAGACGTAGGTGCCGCCGGTGGCCATCGCCATCATGCGCAGCAGGAACTCGGTCTCTTTGTCTATGCCGCTGGAAGCTACCGGAATCAGTTTTATGCCCAATTCAGCATAGGTGTCGATAGATTTCCATACACTTTCCAGTACTCCCTGATGGTCGTGATGGGGAGGCGCGTCGAGCAGTATGAATGCAAGCCTCGTGCGGGCCTGGCTGTCCCAGACGTAATTCTGCAGGGAGGCCTCGAGCGCGGTGTGCACTGCTTCGGGGAAATCTCCGCCGCCGGCTGCATACTGCTTCTTGATGAAGTTTACGGTAGTGCTGAACTTGTCTGAGAAGGGGGATACGCGGGTTACATACTCATCGCCTTCGTCGCGATAGAAGAGGGCTCCTGTGCGCAGGGCCATGGACAGATCCATCTTCTCCACCTTCCCCAGAATGTCTGTAAGGTCGTCTTTCAGGAAGAGTATTTCATCGGACATTGAGCCGGTGGCGTCTACTATGAAAAGGATATCGGCCTTTGCAGAGACGGTTTTAGCGGCTACGCTGTACTCGTTCAAGGCAACTGCTTCGCTCTCGAATGTGGTGAGAGCAGGCTGGCCCGCGGGAACTCCGTCCAGGCTTATCTCAAGCCCGCTGGGGTCGAAGTCCTCCTTGTGAAGACCTGCCCAGCAGTCTGCACGGCCCTCTACGTCCGTTACTGCGCTCCAGACTTTCCCGTCTGCGTTGGAGATGGTAACCTGAACTCCCGGTTGGGGAGCGCCCTCGGAGGATGTTACCTTGACGGCAATCCGGTTTTTGGTGTAGAAGCCCCAGTAGGGGGACATCTGCTTGTAGCTTACCGTCTGCTCGTCTGCCTCGGCTGTCATAAGAGAACTCCAGAAATCCCAGTGGTCCAGGTCGTTCCACTCTCCGGCAGTAACTATTCCGGCGATGCTGCCGCCCTGACCGTTGCTTCCGCCGGGTGCTCCGCCTCCGCCAACAGCGTCTGATTCGTAACTGTAACCATGGTCTTCCCGACCGCCAATGCCGCTGTCGTCGTAAGATGAACAGGCCGCAAATGCTCCCAGCATCGCAAGCCCAAGTAAAATCTTCTTCATGTCACAAATGTATCTGAAAATTGTTATATTTGCAAGAGTACCGATGAGTTCTAAAACACATATCCTTTCTCTGTTTTTCGCATTCGCGATGATTGCCTGCACCCCGGAGACTCCCGTTCCCGGAGGTGGAGACGATCCGGGCGGAGGAGGTGGCGGCGGTACAGTGGAAAAACCATCGGCAGCGGAGCTCTATGCCAGGTTCCTGATTCCCGAAGATGAGGAGGACGGGATTGCGAGGGCTTTCCCGGGTGCCGAGGGCGGCGGAATGTACACCACCGGCGGCCGCGGGGGCAAGGTGATTCACGTAACTACCCTGCACGATTCCGGAACGGGTTCGCTGAGGGCCGCATTGGAAGAGACCGGCGCCAGGACCATAGTGTTCGACGTAGCCGGCACTATAGAGCTTCGGAGCGACCTTAAAATCGGCCGTGGGAACGTAACCATTGCGGGGCAGACCGCTCCCGGCGATGGTATCTGCCTTAAAAACTACACTACCAATATCAGCGCCGGCAATGTGATTGTCCGATACCTGCGTTTCCGGCTGGGAGATCAGGCGCCCTGGACCGAGGCCGATATCCAGGCCGGCAGGGCGGACAGGGAAGACTGTATATGGGGCTGCTACCAGGAGAACCTGATTCTGGACCACTGCTCCATGAGCTGGAGCGTAGACGAGGCAGCCTCCTTCTATGCGAACGAAAATTTCACCATGCAGTGGTGCCTTATTGCCGAATCGATGAAGAACTGCCGTCTTCATACAAAGGGCAACCACGGCTACGGTGGCATCTGGGGCGGAAAGAACGCCAGTTTCCATCATAACGTGCTGGCTCATCACGACAGCCGCAACGCCCGTATAGACCATCCGCATATCTACGAGAACCATAAAGCTCCGGCGCGCCGCGGCAACGTGGATTTGCGCAACAACCTGGTGTACGACTGGGGCAGCAACAACTGCTACGGCGGAGAAGGCGGCTGGTTCAATCTGGTGAACTGTTACTATCAGCCGGGGCCTTCGTCGTCGGACAGGAAGTATTTCATGGATTTGTACGCCATATACAGCAGTTGCAGCAACTGTAACGAGACCAACATAGACCACGGCTACGCATCTGTATATCTGGACGGCAATGTGCATACCAAATATGCGTCCATTACCGGGGCAAACGCCTCGGGGATAAACTGGCACAACGGGGCCGGGCACGACAATTACAAGTCTACCCTGTCTTCGCCCCTCGCAATTGCCGGCAAGGACGGGAGGGATGCGTATGTTACCACCCACAGCGCCGAAGATGCGCGCAAGATGCTCCTGCAGTATGCGGGCGCCTCTCTCCGCCAGGACGATGCGGACAAACGGATACTTTCGGAGGTGGAGAACGGTACCGGAAGGATTATCCTGGATATCAATGACCTTGAGGGTTCTGCCGGCAGCCCTGCATGGCCGTCGCTTTCTGCCACTGCGGAGGAGAAGGCGGTCGTTCTGGATACCGACGGAGACGGAATGCCGGATGCCTTTGAAGACGAGTTCTTCCTGGACAGGAACAATCCTGAAGACGGCAATGCAAAAACCCTTGACATACACGGGCGATATACCAACCTGGAGATGTATCTCCACTATCTGGTGCGGAACATTACCGCACTCCAGAGAGAAAACGGAACATATTTAAACTTAAACAGTATATGACGAACATTTTTTCACTTGAAGGGAAAAACGCGTGGATTACCGGCGCTTCCTACGGAATAGGCTTCAATATAGCCAAAGCCTTTGTGTCTGCAGGCATTAAGACCATTATTTTCAACGACATTAACGAGCAGGCCCTGGAGCGCGGACTCGCAAACTACAAGGAGGCAGGCATAGAGAACGTGAAGGGTTATGTCTGCGACGTAACGGACGAGGTGGCCGTAAAGGCCCTGGTTGAGAAGATTCATGCCGAAGTTGGCCAGATAGACATACTTGTGAATAATGCAGGAATTATCAAGCGCATCCCCATGCATGAGATGGAGCGCAGGGAGTTCCAGCAGGTGATAGACGTAGACCTCGTGGCCCCGTTCATCGTATCCAGCGCAGTTCTGCCAGAGATGATGGAGCGCCGCGAAGGCAAGATTATCAATATCTGCTCGATGATGAGCGAACTCGGCCGCGAGACCGTTTCCGCTTACGCTGCAGCCAAGGGCGGTCTCAAGATGCTCACCCGCAACATCTGCTCCGAATATGGGGCTTATAACATCCAGTGCAACGGTATCGGCCCTGGCTATATAGCTACGCCTCAGACTGCTCCGCTGCGCGAAAAACAGCCGGACGGCAGCCGTCATCCCTTCGACAGCTTCATCTGCGCCAAAACTCCCGCAGGCCGCTGGCTCGAACCTCAGGAACTCGGCGGACCGGCCGTATTCCTCGCCTCCCACGCATCTGACGCCGTTAATGGCCACATCCTCTATGTAGACGGCGGTATCCTCGCCTATATTGGAAAACAGCCGGAATAATTAAACTCGTATTATGTCAAAGATTAATTGCCAGGTGAGGCAGGCGTCGAGCAATGCAGACGCCAAGCATTACGATACAGAGCGCTTGCGCAGTGAATACCTCGTAGAGAAGGTTATGGTTCCGGACGAGATCAACATGGTCTACTCCATGTTCGACCGTATTATCACCGGAGGGGCAGTGCCGGTAAAGGAAGAGCTTAAGCTCGAAGCTCCGGAAATCCTCCGCGCCGATTTCTTTACTTCCCGCCGCGAACTTGGCATATTCAACGTAGGAGGCCCCGGCAGCGTGCTGGTTGGAGACGAGGAATTCAAGCTCGAATACAAGGAGGCCCTTTACGTGGGCAGGGGAGAGCGTCATGTGGTGTTCCGCAGCGCAGATCCGGCAAAGCCCGCGCACTTCTACTTCTGCTCGGCTACCGCGCACAAGGAGACCGGCGTAAAGAAGGTCAGCAAGAAAGATGCAGTGGTAATGCATCTCGGCAGCCTGGAAGAGGCTAATGAGCGTACCATCAACCGTTTGCTGGTGAAAGAGGTGGTTCCCTGCTGCCAGCTCCAGATGGGCATGACAGAGCTGGCTCCGGGCAGTACCTGGAACACCATGCCGGCGCACACCCATAACCGCAGGATGGAGGTGTATTTCTACTTTGAGGTCCCCGAAGGGGCGGCTGTCTGCCATTTTATGGGAGAACCCCAGGAAACGCGCCATATCTGGATGCATAACGAGCAGAGCGTCATTAGCCCGCAGTGGAGCATACACTCTGCCTGCGCAACCCGCAACTACACCTTTATCTGGGGCATGTGCGGAGAGAACGACGATTATAACGATATGGACTGGTGCGCAACCGAGGATCTCAAGTAATGAAACGTTTATTTATTCTTCTTGCGCTTTGCGCCGCCGTTGCTTCCTGCGGTTCTCCCGTGGAGAAGAAAGTCATGGCCCGCTATGTTCCGGAGCGTTACGACGATTTTGTCTATGAGAACAACTTCGTAGCCGGCCGTTTCTATGGAATCGCGCTGGAGGCCGACGTGCCCGGCGGACATCTGGTTTCTCCCGGAATAGACGTCTGGGTTAAATATCCCGGCGCCCTGGTGGCGGATACTCTCTACAAGCGTGAACTGCAGGAGGGAATATCCTACCATAAGAACAGCGGGCTGGGGAAGGACTGCTATAAGGTGTCCAAAAGTCTTGGCGCGGGCGCATCCGTGGCCCTGGCCGCAGACGGCAGTTTCCTTTTTCCGGAGCATAATTACAGCTCTTCCGAGGTTCTGGAGGATACTCCATACAAGGTGGTGTTCGTGCTGCACTATCCCGAATGGCAGGCTGGAGACATTACCATAAAGCTCGATAAAAAGGTTAGCGTTACCGCCGATACCTACTTCTGTGCAGTGGAAGACTGCTATACCTTCAGCGGGGTGGACTCGCTGGAGATTGCCGCCGGAATATTCCGTCATCCTGCCCAGGAGACAATTGAGGCCGAGTTCACCGGAGAAGACCGTTATGCCATCTGGGAGCATGCATCGGACCAGAGCGTAGAACCGGAGGACGGAATGATAGGTGTTGCGGTGGTAGTGCCCGGAGCCGCGTCGGTACGCTGCACTGAAGACGGAGTTCACGGCATCTGCACCCGCTTCGTAAAATCCGGAGAGCCTTTCAACTACTGCTTCGGTTCCTGCTGGAGTAAAGGAAACGTTACAAGCCCGGAAGATTGGTTCAATATAGTCAGAAGCATTTGATACTGGCCGGTGAAATTCCATCTCGAATCTGAGTACAAACCCTCCGGCGACCAGCCGCAGGCCATCAAGGAACTTGCCGAGGCCCTTTCCTCAGGGGTGACAGACGTTACCCTTCTGGGTGTTACGGGCAGCGGCAAGACCTTTACCATGGCCAATGTGATAGAGAAGCTTCAGCGGCCTGCACTTATCCTCAGCCATAATAAAACCCTCGCGGCCCAGCTCTACGGGGAGTTCAAGTCGTTTTTCCCGGGCAATGCCGTAGAGTACTTCGTGTCTTACTACGACTATTATCAGCCGGAAGCCTACATTCCCAACACCGACACCTATATAGAAAAGGACCTGAGCATCAACGACCAGATAGAAAAACTGCGTCTGAGTGCTGCCGGGGCCCTTCTCAGCGGGCGCCGGGACGTGATTGTAGTGTCTTCTGTGAGCTGCCTGTACGGAATAGGCAACCCGGACGATTTCCACGAACAGACCGTGCTGGTGCGAAGGGGAGAGACGCGCAGCCTCACAGGTCTGCTGTACAAACTGGTAGATGCGCTTTACGTGCGCACGGAGGCCGATTTCAACTGTGGCTCCTTCCGGGTGAAAGGCGACACGGTGGATGTATACCTGGCCGGTGCGGACAACGCGGTGCGCATCGAGTTCTTTGGAGACGAGGTGGACGCCCTGAGCCTGATAGACCCGGTTACGGGGGCGAAGATAGAGGATATAAGCGAAATCAGCATATATCCCGCCAACAACTTCGTAACCACCAAGGAGAGGGGAGCGGCGGCTGTAAGCCACATCCAGGACGATCTGGTGAAGCAGATGGATTACTTCGAATCCATAGGCCGGAACCTGGAGGCCAAACGCCTGAAGCAGAGGGTGGAGTACGACATAGAGATTATAAAGGAGATGGGCTGGTGCCCCGGGATAGAGAATTACAGCCGCTACTTCGACGGCCGAAAACCCGGCCAGAGGCCTTTCTGCCTGATAGACTATTTCCCGGACGATTTCATCACCTTCATAGACGAGAGCCACGTTACCCTTCCGCAGGTGCGTGCCATGTACGGCGGCGACCATTCCCGCAAGAGCACCCTGGTGGAGTATGGGTTCCGGCTGCCGGCTGCCGCAGACAACAGGCCGCTGACCTTCGAAGAGTTCGAGGGCATAACCGGCCAGAGGGTGTATGTGAGCGCCACCCCGGCCGATTATGAACTTGCAAAGTCCGGAGGTCTGGTGGTTGAACAGCTGGTAAGGCCCACAGGCCTGCTGGATCCTCCGATAGAGGTTCGCCCCATCAAAAATCAGGTAGACGACCTTGTGGAGGAGATACGCAAGCGTGCGGAAAACGACGAACGGGTGCTTGTGACTACGCTTACCAAGCGTATGGCCGAGGAACTGGACGCATATCTGGCCAGAATAGGCATAAGGGCCCGATATATCCATTCCGATGTAGATACGGCAGAGCGTGTGGAGATAATCGAGGACTTTAAGAACGGCCTCTTCGACGTACTGGTCGGCGTGAACCTCCTGCGCGAGGGGCTGGATATTCCAAGTGTGTCGCTGGTTGCGATTCTGGATGCCGACAAGGAGGGGCTGCTGCGCTCCACGAGGGCTCTTACCCAGACCGCCGGCCGTGCGGCCAGGAACGTGAACGGACTGGTGCTGATGTATGCAGACACCATTACCGAGTCTATGGAATTTACAATTCGCGAGACCGAACGCCGCCGCAAGAAGCAGATGGAATACAATAAGCTGCACAGGATTACGCCCAGGCAGGTTGAGGTACGGCACAACGTGCTGTCCTCAAGCTTGGCCAACAGTCCTGTTGGCCGGGTGAGCGCAGCGAACTCCTGGGAGGATCCTGTGTACATACCCAACCCGTCGGACCTTGGGCGTGGAACCGTCAGCGTAGGGCTTGGACACGACTCCAGGCGCGAAGCGGGCGCCGCCTTCGCCGGCGGGCACGTCCGTGCCGATCTTGCAGCCGTGCTGCAAGATCCCGTGATTCGCGCCATGGACCGCAGCCAGGTAGAGAAGATGATAGCAGACGACAAGCAGCGGATGCAGAAATCCGCTGCTGAACTGGACTTTTCCGCTGCAGCCCGTTATCGCGACGAAATGTGGGCCCTGCAGGAATACCTTAAAGTCTGGAAGGGGTAGTGTAGTTGTCGAAGTAACCCTGAATGAGCACTACCGGGGTTCCCTTGTCGCCGGAGCCGCTGGTAAGGTCGCACAGCGAACCAATCAGATCCGTTAGTTTACGGGGCGTAGTTCCTTCAGACGCCATATTTCCCTTAAGGTCTGCGTCTTTGCGACGTATGCTCTCGGAGATGGCGTTCTTCAGGGCCTCTCCGCTGAGGGAACTGAATTCATTGTCGGCCAGATACTTCAGCTTAAGTTCGTTGGGTGTTCCGACGAGCCCGTCTGTATAGGCAGGCGACACCTCGGGGTCTGCAAGTTCCCAAATCTTGCCCTGGGGGTCCTTGAAGGCGCCGTCGCCATAGACCATTACCTCTACGTGCTTGCCGGTGGCCTCCAGAATCTGTTTCTGAATGTCCAGAACCACACCCTGGCAGTCTCTGGGGAAGAGCTTCACTTTGTTTTCCGAAGCTTTGTTGGAACCAAGTAGCCCGAAGCGTGGATTGTATCCGTGGCTGTCGGACGG